>DATCMY010000038.1:0-19821 GCA_036565505.1 Hanamia sp. | reverse complement strand
CTCTTCAAGAGTTTTTTGTTGTTCAGCAAATTGTTTTACCAATTTTTGCCGGTCATTATTAAATTTTTCCTGGTATTCTTTTTCAAGAGATTTGGCAATAGCATCTTCAGGTGCAAATTCATGCTTGCAAGCCGGGCATATAATTAAAGTGGGCATATTTTTATTTTGAATTAAGATACAAGTAATTTAAAAGTTTGTAATAAAAAATCCTCCACCATTTTTCAGGTGAAGGATTTGTGCGGCAAAGGAGATTCGAACTCCCACACCCTTTCGGGCGCTACCACCTCAAAGTAGTGCGTCTACCAATTTCGCCATCGCCGCATTTATATTAGAATTTATTAGAAATTCTTTTCTTATATCCAGCATTTATCTATTTGATTGGGTTGCAAATTTAATAAAACCTGTCAATTAAAAATTAAGTGTTTAATACAATCCGGAAAGTTGTTCCTTTTCCTGGTTCAGATGACTTTACATACAATTGTCCTTTGTGGTATTGTTCTATAATACGTTTTGCCAGTGATAGCCCAAGCCCCCATCCTCTTTTCTTTGTGGTGAATCCTGGTTTAAAAACTTTTCCAATATTTTGTTTGCTGATTCCTTTGCCACTATCAGTAATATCTATTATTGCCTGCCCTGGTCGTTGTTTTATTTTTATATTGATCAATCCTTTCCCATTTATAGCATCCAAAGCATTTTTTAAAAGATTTTCTATCACCCAATCAAATAAGGGCTCTGAAATATTAGCTATTACTTTATGCTCCGGTTTATCTACCGTAAAATTTACTTTATCTGTCGATCTTCTTTTTATATAAGCTACCATTTTTTCGACCTGTTCTGTTATATCTTTTTCTTCAAGTTTGGGTGCGCTTCCTATTTTTCCAAACCGGTCACTTATTAATTTTAACCGGTTCACATCTTTTTCCATCTCCGCGGAAATGGAAGAATGTGTTTCCTTTTCTTTTAGCATTTCTACCCAACCTTCCAGGGAAGAAATAGGAGTACCCAGTTGATGCGCTGTTTCCTTTGCCATGCCTGCCCACACCTGGTTTTGAGTAGATTTATTTCTGACTGATATAGCATAAAATGTTATGAAAATATATAGCGCTACAATCAATAATTGAATAATAGGAAAGTACCTTACTTGTTTTAATAATTTGGAATCGCCATAATAATATTTATCAGCAACGTAGGGATCATTATTTAAGACAAGGATAACAGGAGGGTGGCCGGATTTAAATTCTTTTAATTTTTTTTGAAGATAACTTTTTGAAGATGTAAGTGAAGAATCTAAATTTCTTGAATCAATAATACTGTCATTTTCATTTGTCCATATTATGGGAATATCGGCATTTTGTTGCTGAAGACTGCTTGCAAGCGTAAGGTCAACATTTTGCGGTGCTGTAGCAATAAATTTATTAGCTTCTACCCATTGCCTTATTTTTTGCCTTTCTTCTACTTCAATTTTTTTAGCTAAAAAATTGGAATAAAAAATAGTGCCTGAAACAATAGCTACGGCGATGAGCGCCAATACCGAACGAAAATTAAGGAGTTGCCTAAACATTCCAAATGATTATCATCAAATCTAAAATCTATATTCTGAAATCTAAAATCTTTTATGTTTGTAAATAATTAATAACATTTTCATTGACATCTTTACCATCAGTCGCCGTTGTAATACTTAATTGGAATGGAAAAAATTTTCTTGAAAAATTTCTCCCTTCGGTGATGGAATCGGATTATGAGAACCTTTCTGTAATTGTTGCTGATAATAATTCCACAGATGATTCAATTTCTTTTTTACGTCAAAAATATCCGGGAATAAAAATATTACTCAATACTGTCAATGAAGGATTTTCTAAAGGCTACAACAACGCACTGAAAAAGGTTTCAGCCGATTATTATATTTTATTGAACAGCGATGTAGAGGTAACGCCGGGTTGGATAGCACCGGTTATTTTATTAATGGAAAATGACGAAAAAATTGCCGCTTGCCAACCGAAAATATTATCTTTTGAAAAGAAAAATCAATTTGAATATGCAGGTGCCGGCGGGGGCTGGATAGACAGATTGGGATATCCTTTTAGCCGTGGGCGCGTATTTGATTATTGTGAAATTGATTTTGGGCAATATAATAATTCATCTGAAATTTTCTGGGCATCCGGTGCTGCGTTATTTGTAAAATCATCAGTATTTCATGAATTGAATGGCTTTGATGAATATTTTTTTGCACATCAGGAAGAGATAGACTTATGCTGGAGAATGCAAAGGGCCGGATATAAAATTTATGTAGAACCAGCTTCAGTGGTGTATCATGTAGGAGGTGGAACATTGCCTATGGGCGACAGAAGAAAAGTTTATTTGAATTTTAGAAATAACCTGGTGATGCTATCTAAAAATTTGTTCTTTTATGAATCTGTATGGAAAATTCCTGCCAGGATATTGTTGGATATAATTGCAGCATACCAGGCATTGGTAAAGGGAAATTTTGATACGTTTATCTCAATTGCTTCGGCGCATTTAGATTATAGCAAGTGGATATTTATTGGGAAGCGGGGAAAAAAACTTCCTAAAATTAAGATGAAGAATTTGAGAGGAGTTTATCAGGGAAGTGTTGTCTGGAAATACTTTATCAACAAAATAAAAACATTTTCTGAAATTATTGAGGACAAAAAATGATATTTGAATTCAATCTGTTATTTTTGCCCTGCAAATTATAAAATATGGAACACGAAGAAATAATTGATAACAACGGAAAAGACCTGGGACACAGTTGGGTGTCTACGTCACGATTTCTATTTTATTGCCAGGTTGTAATATTTGTGGCGCTTGTGATTGGTGGTTGTTATACTATGTACGAACACCGCTATATGGGAAAGCCAAATGTTGAGGTTCCGGGTAATACTCAGTACAATCCGCAATACAAATAAATTTTGCTCTCAAGGCTACAAACCCTATTTTTGCAATCCATTTTTTTTAGTTCTTAATAAAACGCGGAAGTAGCTCATTTGGTAGAGCACGACCTTGCCAAGGTCGGGGTGGCCGGTTCGAGCCCGGTCTTCCGCTCACGATAAAAGTAGATAACAAATGTTATCTGCTTTTTTTTTAATTACGATGTTTACCCGGGTGGTGGAACTGGTAGACACGCAGGACTTAAAATCCTGTGATCAGCAATGGTCGTGTGGGTTCAACTCCCATCCCGGGTACTAGATAATTTTTAGGTTATACTTTAATGTATAGCCTATTTTTTTTGGGCAAAATGCGGCTCTTGAATGTTAAATAATTAGGAAACGGGGGTAAAAATTTTGACCAAAAAATAGTATTTTTTTCGGCTCATTTGTGAAATCTGTATCCCAGTATCACTTTAAAAATGTCTTTATCTGTACTTTGTGTAAAACCCCATCCATATCCAAAATTTAATTCCCAATCAGGAGACCAATCAAGATCTGCATCAATGAATAGCTGATGCTGCTGGCTTTGAAGGGGTTGGAAATTATTCAAAGGGCCTATCGAACCGTAATATTCGAAACCTGTTGCAACTACTTTAGTGATATTATAGGCAGCTTTGAGGTTTGGAGAAAACACATATCCAAGCTCTTTATTTGCGCCATGGAAAGACTTATCAAAAGTAGGATTGAAGGCCAGATATAATTTATTAAACTGCTTATCTACGATAGGCCTTATTTCAAGATTCCAATCATCCTCGCTATATTCCTTTTTCTGGTAGCCTGCTTCCAATGATAAACTAACTCCTACGGGCCAATTCCATTCTTTCGGAACCATCACCCTTGGCCTTATATGACTGCCTACAAATGCAGTACGGTTGTTGTTACCAATGGCATTAAAGAAATAAAACCCGGTTTCAAACCAGGGTGTCCACCCATGTGTGATCTCTATAGTTTCATGAAAAACATGATTGGTAGGTAATACACCATCTATTGTCTGCTTACTTCCGTCAAAAGTGAAATTACTGTGCAACTCAACCATTGTATTGCCCTTTGGTACTGTTTCAGCACCATTTCATAATTATCCTGTGCCACGCAAAAAATGGGTATGCTAAATGCAATTAACAGCAAGCTAAAAAAAAGTCTCATATTGTTTATTTGTATTTTCCCTTTAAGTAATTATAGGGTATTTACAAATGTAGTTTAGGAAAGATAATAGACAATAATGAATCTGTCATAATTCATTATCATGAGATAATGAAGAAAATTGATGACTTGGTGGCATTAATAATAGATTGTTATCAGCATGATATTTAACGATCCAAAAAAATAAACCCCTGAATCTAAAATAATCCAAGGGTCTTATTTTTTATACTTCTGTTGGTACTTTATTTATTTCCATTTTTTCCGGCGGGTAACTCTCTGACATGCTGGGCAGGTTTTACATTGATAATTTCTTTCTGCTGCCTCATTACTTGTGGGTTTTGCTGAAATATTTTTTTCTCATTTCTCTGAAAATTATTTGAATTTCTTATGTTGTTGTTTGCATTATTGTTGTTATTGGCAGGAGGGTTTTCATTGGGATTAAATTTTCTAACGGGCGGGTTCGTGGGAATATTCTGATTATTTTTTGGAGGAATATTATTTATTTTTTCCTCCCTTCTTTGAGGGTTTGCCGGCTGGGTATTGTTTACCGGTGGTACATTTCTATATATCCTTGGTGGTTGATTATTATTCGGTAACATTCTAACTGGCTGATCATTTCTTTTGGGCTCTAATATTGGTTTATTATTTACCGGAGGTTCATTATTGATTACCCGATTGTTCGGATTGTCTTTTGGCATTATTCTTACCGGCTCATTATTTCTTTTAGGTTCTAATACTGGTTTATTGCTTGCCGGATTGTTTACCGGTGGTTCATTCCTGTTTATTTGAGGAATTTGGTTATTATTTGGAAGCTGTCTTACGGGAGAATTAGATTCATTATTTTGATTTCCTCTGTTTGTATTATTATCCCGGCGATTTTTTTGAATTTCCTGCAAATTTACTATTCTTGGTGGCCTGGTATTTCCAGAATTTGTCGGTTGTTCTTTTATTGAAGGCCTGAATAATCTTACTGAATTATTATTTATTTGAGTAGTAGCAGGCTTATTAGATTCCACTACATTAAACTGCCTGATTTTCATTCTGGTTGATCTTTCTACATCAGCGGCAGAAGGCCCTGGGTTATAGGCAGGCCTGTATCCGGAATTATTACGATTAATAATTCTGTCATTATTATTGTTGATGATATTAGTGTTATTAATGATAGTAATATTTCTAGACTGATTTATATAATAATTATTTATTCGCGGACTATTAATATAGCGGTTGGGAACAAATGTCCAATCATAATCGGGAATGGATCCCATATAATTATTCATGCCCGGTTGCATGGGAGCCCATCCATAATAATCTCCACCACTTCTCCAGGAAACCCATGCCGGTGCCCATTCATAACCGGGAACCCAAATCCATCCATAATCCATATTATTCATCCATCTGCCATAATGAAATGGCGCCCATCCCCAATTATAATTGGAAACCCATGTCCATCCATAATTAGTATAAACCCAATGACCGTTAGTGTAATATGGTCTGAAGCCCTGTTCATTGGGAATCCAGCAATATCCATAACCTGGATAATTAATCCAATATCCATAAGGGCTAAGATCGTCATAGAATTGTTGATAGGTAATAACAGGTGGTTGTGAAGAATAATCCTGGTTATAGTTTCCCCGTGTACTGTTTTGCGTACTACTGCAGGAAGCAAAAAAAATCAGGATTAAAAAGGCCGGTAAAATATAAATGCGTTTCATATTTAGTGGTATTATATTATTCATAATTATAACTATAGACTATCAAAAATTACGCTCGTTAATTTTGATTTGATAAATTTTATTTTGTTTAACTAAGTGTTAACTGCCTGTAAATTTCTTTAAAAAGAAAAAGGCGAATTAATGAGTTGAATACTGAAGTATTTGATTTATTTTTTGAGTTTTCTCCTGCTAAATTTAAATTCTATTTTTAATAATTTGCATCTAATTTTATAAGAGTTCAATCTAAATATAATGAAATTGAATCAAATATTTTTAGTTAATATTTGGTTAATTAGTTTTACTTTTATGGTAGATTTTTTCAATTAAAATGATTTTTCATAAATCATATTTTTCAAATCCTCGCTATTAATTGAAATATTATCTTATCTGATTTCAAATCCGGATTTTTTACGAAGGAGCAAATACAAATGACTATCAAATGAACTTTTGATAATTCATTTGATTATTATTTATCTGTAATTAATAAAAATTCAAATCATGAAAGCGCAATTACTTTTTCTCGCAATCATTTTCCAGTGTGCCAATTTAAAGGCACAGGTCACCCAAATAAACTCAAACAACAGTTTGTATGCAGCAGTTCAGTTAAATAGTGTCAAATCAATATTTGTTTCAAATATTGATTCATCAATATGGACAACTGATGGTACGCCTGCTGGTACTTTTCAATTATCGGAGACTATTAAGGCGGTTTTGGGAGGAGAATTATTAAATGGTAATTATATTTTTGCCGGAATATCCCTCAATTGTGGCACTGAAATATTTATTACTGATGGCAGTAAAGGCGGAACAAAAATTATCAAAGATATTATTCCCGGTACCACAGGAAGCGCTCCTGATGCGGACATGGCGATATTGAATGGCTATGTTTATTTTACGGCCGCTACTCCACTTGAAGGCCGTGAATTATGGAGAACCGATGGAACTGCAGGAAATACTTCCCTTGTTAAGGATATTATTCCCGGTGCTACAGGAAGTAACGATCCGAATAAATATGATTTATTTTCTAACGGTACTTATCTTTTATTTGATGTGAAAACTGTCGCAGAAGGTAACGAACTCTGGAGAT
The DNA here is from genome assembly GCA_036565505.1 of Hanamia sp. Lineage (GTDB taxonomy): Bacteria > Bacteroidota > Bacteroidia > Chitinophagales > Chitinophagaceae > Ginsengibacter. The sequence continues at coordinate 12,934 of DATCMY010000038.1, read as the reverse complement.
CTGATGGAACCAGTGCTAATACCTTTTTATTAAAAGATATTTATACTGGCCCACTCTCATCAAACCCAAATAAATTTTTCCCTTTTAATTCCATGGTTTTATTTGCAGCAACTGATGCTACTCATGGAGAAGAAATTTGGAAAACGGATGGGACTGCTGGTGGAATTGTTTTACTAAAGGACATATATGCCGGTGTAGATAGTTCTACCTATATTCCTGTGGAATTATTTCCGGGATTTACTATTCCTTATCCAGTATTTTCCACTTTTCATTTATTTAATAATCATCTTTTCTTCATGGCTAATGATGGCGTAAATGGAAGTGCTATATGGGTTACAGATGGCACTACATTAAATACATCTTTATTGAAAGTTACTCTAACAGATACATCTCTTAATTCCTTTCTTTTATTGGATGCTATCAATTTGCCTGGTAAATTTATGTTCCCCGTTTCAAACCTCAAAGACCGTTTTGAATTATGGCAATCTGATGGTACCCCATCCGGAACAGTTTTGTTTAAATCATTCCCGGTAAATACAAATAATAATTATCCATTCATTTATCTAAATTATAGTTATGATTCAGTTACTCATACCGTAACTTATCCTCTGTATAATGGGAATTTTTTCTTCTCTGCCAATGGAACTGAAGGAAATGAATTGTGGAAGTCTAATGGTACTCCAGGCGGGACTATTGTTGTAAAAGATATAAATCCGGGTGCGGCAGATGGCATTGTTAATCCTTCTTATTTATATACAACAGCCGGCTTATTCTTCGCGGCCGATGATGGCGTTCATGGAAATGAATTGTGGAAATCTGATGGTACTACTTTGGGTACGACTATGGTGGCTGATATTTTCTTAAACGCTCATAATGCTGATCCTCAACTCTTCTTTATTACAAATAGCAAAATCATTTTTGGCGCTACAAATGGCCCTGATCCTGATTCTACACTTAGAGACCTATGGGCTGTAGATGGAAATTTTACTCCATTGCCGGTTCAGCTTTTAGATTTTACTGTTAAACCAAATGCCAATAATGCCTTATTGCAATGGAGCACCTCGCAGGAAATAAATAGTAAAGAATTTACTATACAATCCAGCGATGATGCACAACATTGGAGAGAATTAGGAAATGTTCCCGCAGCAGGAAACTCATCTGTAAAAAATAATTACTCATTTACAGATGTTGGTATAATTAATAGCGGTAAAACGATTTTTTACTACAGGCTCGTCGCAACCGACATTGATGGAAAAACATCAATCAGTAATATTATTTCTTTGAAAATATCAGGAATTCAAAAATGGAATATCCAACTTTTTTCTAATCCGGTGCATGATAATGTAAGAGTAATATTGACAGGTATTACAGGTTTAGCTGAACTTTCTATAAATGATATGGCGGGTAAAACACTTTATAAAAAACAAATTCAAAATCAAAATGGACAATTTTCGATCCCGGTAAATTTACAAAGTGGAATGTACATCATGGTTATTAAAACAAATAACGAGAGTAAAGCTATAAAATTTCTGAAGGAATAAATTAACGGGAATTTAAAAATTATTGAAATAAAATGGCCAACATGATTGATCTGTTTTCAATCATTTCAAAGGTTCACTTGCCTGCCAATTGGATTTGGGATTAAAGTGTTTGAATAATAATGATGATAATTTTCGGGTAAGCATCCATGCTTCATTATCATATTTCCAGCTTTGGTCTTTGTTGTTTTTTGTGCAGATGCAAACAATGTAAGGATGCGCGCCATTTACATACATCACTTCACCTCTGCTTGCATCTACAGCGCCATTTTTATCTGCAACAAAAATATAGGGAGGAATTTGAGAAATTGCTTCTTCATCCCAATACTGGCGGCTCATAAGACGCAACATTCTTTCACTTATTTGCTTGTTAATAATTTTATTTTCTACAATCATTTTCATTAAAGTTGCCATTTCTTTTGGAGTGGTTTGCCCCCATCCGTACTGAGCCCAATATTCTTTTCTTCCTTCGGTTCTGCTATTTACTCTTGTGTCTTTCATACCTAAACTGTCCAGGTATTTATTGATTAAGGTACCCGATCCTGCAAGCCCTTGCAGCCATAAGCTTGCCGTATTATCGCTGGTGCTCATCATCAGCATTAATAACTTACTCAACTCAATTTTTTCTCCACTTTTATAAGAAGCAAGGATATCTTCTCCCTCAGAATAAAATAACGAATCAGTATAAGTCATTACCTGGTGATAATTTAATTCGCCATTATTTATCTTATGCATAATGCCAATCAGGATAGGTACTTTAACCATGCTGGCTGTAGGAAATATAGTATCTGCATTAATTGCAACGATTTTATTTTTTGAAATTTCATATACATAAACACCTACATCTCCATTGAATCCTTTTAGAAGATTAGTGATTTCATTTTGTAAATGTTTATCGGTTCTTTGTGCATTGATTGATAAGGTAGCCAGAAGTAAAATGCAAATCATTATTTTTTTCATCCGTTATTCTTTTATTTAAAAATGAAATTAAGAAATGATTCCAGATTATGCCGGATTTCGTTTTGGGATAATATTATTTCAAAATTCTTATTTATTTCATAACCATCTTTTACAAAAAAAAGCTACCCGAATTTACATTCAGATAACTTTTTTGGTTTCAGGGATATTGAGATAAATAAGATTTCTTCAGATCACAATTTATATATTAACTGAATAAACCACCTTTTTTCAATTCACGTATTTTTTCACCAATCAAAAATCCGTTTTGATATATCTGGATTTTATATGTGCCTTGTTGGAAATGACTGGTTGGAGCAAATGCAAATTCTACATTTTTGGTTTTAGCAGTTTCCAAATCAACCGGTAATTTTGCGGTGAAGGTTTTGCTACCTTCATCACGTGTAGTAAAAGTATCTGTAGAAGATGTTACTGGTTTGCCGTCAGGGCCTATCACCACTAAATATACATCAGTCATGCCTGGTTGTACAATGCGGTTATTTACATCAAAACTTACTACTAATTTATCAACACGCTTAGCAACGGATGAAACTTTTTCTTTTCCATTCTTTCTTAATTTTACCGGTGTTATAGATATATTAGTAGCATTTAAAGTAGAGGCAACATCAACTTTCTTTTCAAGGGTTTGTTTAATAACAATGGTAGAATCAAGATTGCGGGATAGTGTTACTTTATCTGCGGTTAATACTGCAACATTTTGTTTCAGACTATCATTCTCTTGTGTCAATTGAGCTACCTGGGTTTCAAGATCTGTAATTTTTCCATTCAACTGTGCAATTAAATTTCTTGCTCTTGTAAGTTCTGCAGCTGTAGCATTTTTCTTGTGAAGAATGCTGCGGATTTCAGTTTTCATTTTAGCTATCTCTGCATTGCTTGCTGTTAACTTACTGTCCATTTCAGAATTTACAGTTTTCATAGAATCAAGGCGTGCCAGTGAAGCATCAAAGCTGGTTTGAATATCACTTTTTTCTGACATTACTTTTGCAATTTCAGTTTGATCAGCTTGAATGGTTTCCCCGGTCTTGTTGTGATCAAAAATAAAAAAGCCACCTATTATCAGCACTATTGCAGATAATATTGCAATGATAATATTTTTGGAATTTCGTTTTGACTGACTTTCTGTTGTAGTCAAATTCGTGTTTTCGGCATTCATGTTTATTAGATTTAGATTGTTTAAAAATTAGGGAAATCTTTTAATTAATTGATTGATAATTTAATTTCAGGGTACCTATAAAACTAAAATCATGCCATTCTTTTTTTCTGCGATTTAAAAAATAGGTTTATTAAACATTTTCCATCATGAATAATTGATTTTCAATTACAAAGGATAAATAAAAAAGTGGAAGTTAAAAAAAACTAAACGTCAATAAATTTCTTATTTATAATAAATAAATGGATAAGGCTATTAATAAGAGAATTTGCATCTCTATTTTTTTGTGATTACTTTTAAACTATAAAATTTAATAATTATGACAAAAACCACTCATGTTTCACGTAGATGGACTGCAGCATTTGCAATTGCTTTTTTACTTCCAGCTTTAATATTCTTTATCATGTGGTCTTCTATAGGCTTACGTTTCAGCGGTATAAGCGACAGCGATAAGATGGATACTTACTTAAGTTATTTCCCCGGCTGGTTGCAAAATATAAATACAATACACATCATTTCAATTGTATGTTGTTTAGCTGCAATTATGCTTGCTTCACGAAGTTTTAAAAAGCGTTTATTATCTGTAAGAGTATTAATGTTGATGACCAGCGTAGTGGCCATATTCATTTTATTATTTGATATTTTTCAAATAATATAGCAGGGAATATTAATTGTATTCATATTGAATTGTACCAAGCAATCTTTTTTCCTTAGAAAAGCATTTTTGTATTTCAGGGAGTTTATTATTGTTATAAGCATACCTCCAAATGAAATAATTTCTTCCACTTTCATCTACTGAAATCATTTGTTGTTTTTGATTTAATGAATCATATTCAAACATGTAATCCGGCAACAATTTTTTAGCTATTTCATTAAAATGAACAACGTCGGTCAGCCTGTTTTTATCATCGTAATAATAATAATATTTTTTATCATTGCTGTTTCCCGCCGCATCTTCTTCAATAATATTTCCTTTATCATCTTTTATAAAAGTGATGGTTGAAATGAGAATATTATTTTTTTTGCGCAGCATTTTTTCCGGTTTCCCGTTCCGGTCATAAAAATATTGATGAGTTTCTGTGATGCCCGATGAGTCATCATCACCTGTTGTTTCAGTAGTTACCAATGATAAATTTCCCTGGTCATCATATTCAAATTTCGCGGTATTAGTAGTATTAGGAGTAGTATTGGTAGTTTTAATAATTCTACCAACGGGATTATAATCTGTAACCAATAAAGATTGACCGGTGATGTATGATTTGGAAAGCATTTCCGATTGAGAATAAGTTTTATTCATTTTCTTTTCACAAAAAAAACCTTCGCTAGGTTCATCATTATCCTCAAAGCTTTTTATTTTAATGTCTTTTATCTGTTTGCTTTTTAGGATAGAAAATTCTTTATTGAGTTGTATATTGCTCAGGATATCTTTATAATAATATTGAGCATTCGCAAAATTGGAATTGAAAAAAATAATAGCAAGAAAAAAAATAGAAAAGCGAAAAATACGATTTGTCATTTCAGAAGAATATTTGGTTTTGATTCAGGAAAATTTCCACGCTGTAAAATAATTCATAAATACCGTATGCGGCTTTTGTTTATTATTTTTAACCTGAAATTATAAAAATAAAATCAATACTGCGTGTCCCATCTCCTTCAAAGAAAAGAAAAGAATTGTCTTAACTGTGGTACTACGGTAATTGGTAAATATTGCCATAATTGCGGGCAGGAAAATGTGGAACCAAAAGAAACCTTTTGGCAATTGTTATCTCATTTCTTCAGCGATTTTACTCATTTTGATGGTAAATTTTTTTCCACCTTAATAGATCTTTTATTTAAGCCGGGATATTTACCTAAGGAATATATGAATGGGCGCAGAGCCAGTTATCTTAACCCGATAAGAATGTATCTTTTTACTTCCTTTATCTTCTTTCTAATCTTTTTTTCTTTGTTTCATTTAGATGAAAAACAATCTTATGTGGTAATGGATTATCATGGTAAAACTGCAGACCAGATAGAAAAAATGTCATCAAAGGATTTTGAAGATTTTACCAAATTAGTCAATAATGGAAAATCCATGACCAGGGAAGATTTTAAGCATTATATGGATAGCTCTAAAAAAGAGGGGTCCATTCAATTTTCCGGCAATAATTATAAAAGTAAAGAGGAATATGATTCCTTATTAAAAACCGGTAAGGTAAAAAATAACTGGTTTGTAAAAAAACTAGTAAATAAACAAATAGAAATAAATGAAAAATATCATAATGATCAGAATAAGCTTTTAGAGGCCATCATCAATACTTTGCTACATAGTTTTCCTCAGATGTTGTTTATATCTTTGCCACTTGTTACCTTATTTTTGAAATTATTGTATATACGGCGGAAAAAGTTTTATTACGTAAGCCATGCAATTTTTATAATACATTTCTACATTTTTGTTTTCATTGTGATGTTGATAAATATTGGCGTTTCCAAACTGAAAAATTATACGAACTTGGATTGGATTGGTTACATTAATGGATTGCTTGCACTGGCTATCTTTTATTACTTGTACAAAGCCATGCGCAATTTCTACCAGCAACGAAGAGGAAAAACAATCTTGAAATATTTTATTTTTTTATTTTCATTTTTATTGCTGATTGTATTTCTGCTGGGTATTTTCTTTTTTGTATCAATTTTTAAAGTTTAAATATTTTCAATGTCTCAAAATATCGATATCAATGGCCTGGTGAAAATTATGGATGAACTTAGGGAGAAATGCCCCTGGGATAAAAAGCAAACCATTCATACGCTTCGCCAGCAAACTATAGAAGAAACTTTTGAACTAGTGGATGCTATTACGGATAAAGATTGGAATGGAATAAAAGAAGAACTGGGCGACTTACTATTACATATTGTTTTTTATGCTAAAATTGGGCATGAAGAAAATAAATTTACCTTACAGGAAGTGATAGATGGAATATCAGAGAAATTGATTAAAAGGCATCCGCATATTTATGGAAATGTAATAGTGAATGATGAAGAAGATGTAAAGAAAAACTGGGAACAAATAAAATTAGCCGAGGGAAAAAAGTCAGTTTTAAGTGGCGTGCCAAAATCTTTACCTGCGATGGTAAAGGCCATGCGTATCCAGGAAAAGGCTAAACAAGTTGGTTTTGAATGGGCCAATAAGGAACAGGTTTGGGAAAAAGTAGAAGAAGAAAAATTAGAATTATTAGAAGCAGTTGATTCGGGCAATATGGATCATATAGAAGAAGAAGCTGGTGATCTTTTCTTTTCAGTAATTAACTATGTAAGATTTTTAAAAGTGGATGCTGAAAATTCACTTGAGCTAACCAATAAAAAGTTTATTAAGCGCTTTACACTTATGGAAGAGGCTGTTGAAAATAATGGAATGAAACTAAGTGATATGTCTTTGGTAGAAATGGACGCCATCTGGAATAAAATAAAAAAGCAAAACACCTGAATTTGACCTTTAGTAAAAACGATAATTTTTTTAATAGAAATAACTATCTTCTTGTAGCAGCAGCATGGCTGTTCACCATTTCCTTTATAATTAATAATTACTGGAGCGGCACGTCCACACCTTTTTCAGTTAAAAATGAGATTCAAAGAAACATAAATCTAAAACAAAAAAAAGTTGAAAATTTTTTTAATGATAGCGAACTAATCAACGCTGTTGCAGAACAAAAATATAATGAACGCCAACTTGATTTGCTTGTTGAAAAAGATTATTATATTTTCTTTTACAGAGTTGTTGATTTTCAGAAACCATTTCCTGTTTTTTGGAATACACAAATAGTAGAACCTGATTTAACAACATTGGATTCAAAAGATGGCATAAGTTTTCATAAACTTTTGAATGGCTGGTATGTTATCAATAAAAAATCATTCAAAGGCAAAGACGGCTTTCTTTATAAAGTGATCGCGCTTATTCCGGTAAAGTGGAATTATTATATCGAAAATCAATATCTGCATAATTCATTTATAGTGGTAGATAACATCGAAAATGTATATGATATAAGCCTGAGCCCAACTCCTTTAATAATAAAAAATGCAGATGGTTCACCTCTTTTTTACCTAAAACAGATAAACCCAAATCCTGAATTTCATGATAATTTATTTGCCCTATGGTTAAGAATTTTTGGTGCTATACTGATTCTTTTTTTTATTCATAAACTTGCAAATTATAATATAAAAGAAAGGGGTTTCAACGTGGGTCTTTTGGTTTTATTGGGGTCTTTAATTTTATTAAGGATTATTAGTTATTATTTACCTATTCCCTTTAATTTTCACCATTTAGAATTATTTAATCCATCAGTCTATGGTTCAAATTTTATATTAAAATCATTAGGAGACCTGCTTATTAATTCAGTTTTATTTATCTGGATCGTCCTTTTCATCAGGTACCATTTCAGGTATGATTTTTCGAAAATTAAATTTAAATCCAACTTTACTAAGTATGCGGCAATCATCCTGATTTCATTATTAATGATTTTGATTACAATAGTATGTGGCTATATTATCAGGAGCCTGGTAGCCGATTCGCAAATTTCATTTGATGTAATTAATTTTTTTACTTTAAATATTTATAGTGTCATTGGCTTCCTGGTATTGAGTTGTATATCTACCGGGTATTTTTTTCTGGTACAAATATTACTTCAACCTCTCAATATTTTTATAGGAACAAAAAGATATTTGCTGTATTTATTTATAGCAATTACGGGTTTAATCTTTTTAACTTTACGGCCTCATTCCTCCAATATTGGCTTCAATCTTAGCCTATTGGTTTGGCTGGTGTTTTTTATTTTTCTGCTCAATTTTAAATTTCTTTTACTGCAAGTTTACAACCTGGTTTCTTCGAAATTTATATTCTGGCTTTTCTTTTTTTCAGTGTCTATCACCACGTTAATTGTTTTACAAAACCGTATAAAAGAATTGGAAGAAAGAAAACATTTTGCTGAAAACCTTGCTAATAAAGCTGATCCTTCGGGACCGGTAATCATGAATATTATGCTTACTGATTTTAGAAATGATTATCTCTCTGAAATATTTTACCGGTTTAAAGACCCGGTACAAAATAAATTTTTAAAAGATAGTTTGGTGAACGAAAACTTTTCAGGATACCTTAATAAATATGATACCAAAATATATACTTTTAATGCTGCTGAGTTGCCAATGTATAATGAGGACTCAACGAATTTTAATTCCCTCAATACCATCATAAAAACGCAGGGTAAATCAACCGGTATCCCTGATCTTTTTTACTATGATTTGTCCTATGATCGCTTTAATTATATCAGTAAAAAAGAAATTACAGATACAGCAGGCAAAAAATTGGGATACTTTTTTCTTGTCTCCAAACCTAAGACCTATAAAAGTGATGCATTGTATCCTGAACTTTTTTCAAAAGGAAATAATAATTCTATTGAAAGTTCTCCTGTGTATGCTTTTGCCATTTATAATAACAATCAGCTAAGTACAAGCTACAATGATTATCCCTTCTCTACCAATATTGATAAAAATGCTTTTACTTATAATGAATTTAAAACAGAGCATAAAAACGGATATGAGGAATTATGGTATAGGGCCAATGGCGATAAAGTAATCGTAATTGCACGGCAGGATCGATTTTTTATAGAATCTATTACTTTGTTCGCTTATCTATTTTGTTCTTTCCTGGTTATCACTATTGTTTTTAATTTGGCCAATAATCTTTTAAAAGAGAGAAGAAATAAATCAGATTTCAGGTCTTTATGGCAATTTACTATTAGGAACCAGGTGCATGGCACTATTATTTTAATAAGTATTTTTTCGTTTCTCATTATCGGTATTACTACGATACTTTTTTTTATAAGCCGGTATCATAGTAACAATCGCGAAAAACTTAGCCGCACCATTCATGTAATGGAAAATGAATTGCGGAGTACATTTGATACCATACCTGTTTCGGAATACGGTATTGATAATCTTGATAATTATTTTCATGGAAAGTTGGAAGAAGTAATAAATAATGTTTCCAATATTCATGCTGCTGATATTAACCTGTATGACCTCAATGGCGATCTTAAAGTATCTTCTTTGCCTTTGCCTTATGATAAAGGAATTGTGAGTGAAAAAATGGATCCGGTTGCTTATTATCATTTAAGTAAATTAAAAGATGTACAGTTTTTCCAGGAACAACAAATAGGCAGCTTGCAATATTTGAGTAATTATCTGCCGGTAAGAGATGATAGTGGTAAAGAATATGCTTACCTGAACATACCTTATTTTGAATCACAAAATAAATTGCAGGATGAGATTTCAAATTTTTTGGTCACAATCATTAATCTGAATGCATTTATTTTTTTGATAGCAGGAATTATAGCGTTATTTATAACCAATCGTATTACGCGTTCATTCTCTCTAATCAGTGATAGAATGAAACAAATAAATCTGGAAACAAGGAATGAAGAAATTGTTTGGAATAGGCAGGATGAAATTGGGGACCTGGTAATTGAATATAATAAAATGGTCAAGAAATTAGATGTAAGTGCGGAGATGCTTGCCAAAAGTGAAAGGGAAGGTGCATGGCGCGAAATGGCCAGGCAGGTAGCGCATGAAATTAAAAATCCGCTTACGCCGATGAAATTGAATTTGCAATATCTGCAAATGGCGATTGATAATAAATCACCGGAAGTAAGAAAAATAACAGTGTATGTGGCTGGAATTTTATTAGAACAAATTGAGCATCTTTCTAAAATTGCCAGCGACTTTGCGCAATTTGCCAATATAGGAAATACTAAAAATCAACTTTTCAATATTAATCAAATTCTTGAAAATGTGATTACACTTTATTCAACCAATGATGAAATACAGATCAACACTGATTTGTATCCTCATGAAATTTTAATTGAAGCGGATAAAACACAAGTCAACCGTTTATTCACTAACCTTCTGCAAAACGCGGTACAATCTGTTCCTGACTACCGAAAGGTGGTAATAGATATAAAAAGTGACTTGATAGAAAATCAGGTTTTGATTTCAATAAAAGACAATGGAAATGGTATTCCTGCACCAATGCATAATAAAATATTCACGCCAAATTTTACTACAAAAACCTCCGGCACCGGCCTGGGTTTGGCTATGTGCAAAGGCATCGTAGAAAAACTAAATGGAAAAATTTGGTTTGAAACAGAAGAAGGTAAGTGGACATGTTTTTGTGTAATGATTCCAATAGCGAATCCATAAAATAAAATTCTTATTTCCCTTATTCAAAAAATTGAAATCCTAAATTCTTTTTAACCAATTTAAAGATTAAGATTGCAGCGTGTGACCCTCTTTGAATTAATGGGTTAAAAATTCTTCAAACTCTTTCAGACTAAAACTGCTTAAATTGTTTTTTGAAGTTACCAAAGCTTTCTGTGCTACGAGTACACCATATCTTGTATTTTCAAATTCAGCAATTGAATGGGCATCGGGATCGATAGATAACAAAACATTTTTTGAAAGAGCATATTCAATCCACTGCCATCTCATATCGAGCCTGCGTGGATGAGCATTGATTTCAATTACTACTTTGTTGGCAGCGCAGGCATCAATTATTTTTTTATAGTCCAATGGATAGCCTTTACGGCTTAATAGCAATCTTCCTGTCATGTGGCCCAGAATGGTTGTATACGGATTTTCAATTGCTTTAAGCAGCCGCATCATGGCCTTTTCTTCATTCATTTTTAAATTAGAATGCACCGAAGCAATTACTAAATCGAAAGTGGAAAGGATATTATCACTGTAATCCAAATTTCCATCATTTAAAATATCACTTTCAATACTTTTAAAAATTTTAAATGGGCTTAGTTTTTTATTTAGTTCCTCTACTAATTCATGCTGAGCTTTTATTTTATCTTCAGAAAGTCCCTGGGCATAAGTGGCTGCCTTGCTGTGATCGCTTATTACTAAATATTCTTTACCACTTTTTTTGCAGGCATCAGCTAATTGTTCCAGCGTGTTTGATCCATCACTCCAGTTACTATGGCAATGAATAATACCTTTTATATCGGCCGGTTTGATTATTTCGGGAATTTCGTTTTTAACAGCAATGGAAATAATGGAATCATTTTCTCTTAAATAGGCAGGGATATACTGTATTCCGGCTTGTTTAAATATTTCATGGTCATCACTGGCGTTTTTAAAATTGATGTTTGGAAAATTATTTAAAAATGTAGATGTAAAATCAACAGAACCGATAGTTTCAAATTCTTTTTTTGTCAAATCATTTTTATCAGCAGAATACAATTTAATTTTTATTCCATTATTGTATTGATATAATATAGCGTCATTATTTTTTTCTAAAAATTTAAACTCTTCTATTAATCCTAACTTTTCTACAATAATTTCTTCAGTGAAAGGAATTATGTATTCAAGTACATCTATAGTTTCTGCATGGCGTGCAAAATCTCCGGTGATTTTTATTTCATCAGAAGAAAATAATTTTTGTAAAAATATTTGAAGATCTCCTGCAATATTTTCTACTTGTGCAAATAAAAAACTTCCCTGTTGACTTAAATAAAATTCAATTTCTTCAATCACATTATCCTGCGTTTTTTTTCCAAAGCCTTTATAAAGGAGCAAACGATTTTCATTACATGCGTATAAGAGTTCACCAATATTTTCTATGTCCATTTCTTTCCAAATCAATGAAATTTTTTTAGGTCCGATTCCTTTAATTTTTAACATTTCTAAAATACCTTTTGGCGTTTTTAAAATTAAATCTTCAAGAATTTTCAATTTCCCTGTTGATAAAATTTCTGAAATTTTTTTTCCTATCGCTTCACCGATACCATTTAATTTGAAAATATTTTCTTCAGAAAGCGTTTGTGCCTCAACCGTTAGTTGGCCAATTTTGTATGCAGCAATTGAATAAGTTTTTGCCCGAAAACTATTTTCTCCGTGTATGTCCATTAATTTTGAAAGTAATGAAAATTGGTTGGCTATTTCTTTATTATTCATGTCTTGTAAAATCGAATTTTGTATAGTAAAACTTTGCTAATAGCATTCATTATTTTTTTTAAAATTAATGCAAAACCCTTTACTATAGAGGATTATATCGTGGATGTATATAAAAAAAGTCCCGATTTTCCGGGACTTAAAATTATCTGCAAGAAAAATTTTATTATTTTTTCTTAGGAGCGGCTTTTTTAGGAGCGGCTTTTTTAGCAGCAGCCTTTTTAGGAGCGGCTTTTTTAGCAGCAGCTTTTTTAGGAGCAGCTTTTTTTGCAGCAGCCTTTTTAGG
>DATCMY010000037.1:0-2000 GCA_036565505.1 Hanamia sp. | reverse complement strand
ACCTGCAGCAGGTAAAAGGAAAATCAATACTGGATATAATTGATAAGCCCTACCAGAAAGCATATAAAGAGCTAACCAAAAATATTTTTAAAGGAAAGTCCGGGATAATGGAATTTGAAATAACCGGGTTGAAGGGCACTCATCGCTGGATGGAAACACATGCTGTTTCATTAAAAAATACCGAAGGAAAAATCATTTCCCTGCTGGGTGTAACCCATGACATTACCGAACGCAAAAAAACGGAAGAAGCCCTCGAAAAAAGAGCGGCTGAACTACTGGCATCCAACACCGAGCTGGAACACTTTGCTTATGTTGCTTCTCATGATTTACAGGAACCCCTGCGCATGGTGATCAGTTTTATGAATCTGCTGGAAAAAAGAATGGACGGCCAATTAGACGAAACCAACAAACAATATATCCATTTTGCGGTGGACGGTGCTAAGCGGATGAAAACACTTATACAGGACCTGTTGCTGTATTCAAGAGTGGGCACCAATAAAGAAAATTTTGCTGCTACCGACCTCAATGAAGTGATGCAGTATACAACCCAACTGCTGAAAGAAAATATTAAGAAAAACCGGGCCGTAATAACCGTGAAACCTATGCCGGTTATTTGGGCCAATAAAACCCTCATCAGCCAGTTGTTTGTAAACCTTGTAAGTAATGCACTAAAATACCATGGCGATAAAGAACCTGAAATTGAAGTGGGCTGTACAGAAGAGCCAGGTAAATGGATCTTTTATGTAAAGGATAACGGCATTGGAATTGACCCTAAATTTTTTGATAAAATATTTATCATGTTTCAGCGTTTGCATAACAAAAATGAATATTCAGGCACCGGTATCGGCCTGGCTATCTGTAAAAAAATAGTGGAAACGCATAAAGGAAGAATCTGGGTTGAATCGGAAGCGGGCAAAGGCAGCACATTTTATTTTTCCATCCCAAAACAAAATGTTATGAACAAAAATAAATTCATTAATACATGAGCAACCATTTAATGGAGGGGTCTGAAAATGTCGGTCAAATGGGGGCTGACAGTCTGAGATTTCCAAATATAGAAAATCAATACCTAATTTTAGCTATTGATTCAAAGCTAATCCTAGAAATCAATTTATTAATTGAATTATTATGCATGAAAAACACCAGCGTTTTCAGTGGAGTAGCTTTATATTTTTCCTTTTTGAATTTGGTGAGTGAGTGTTAGTATTGTGAGAACAAAATTGGTTTTTCTTATTTGGTAATAATAAATATTTATTTTACAAAATGAAAGATAAAGGCATATTGGAATCGGAAATTTCATTATTACTGGAAACTGTTTATCAGAAATACCATTATGATTTCAGGCAGTATTCTCAAGCCCACATCAGACGCAGGGTCATGAATAGGATGGTGATGTCGGGATTAGAGAATGTTTCTCAACTGCAAGCGAAGGTTCTGAGCGATGAAGCATTTGCTGCCAAACTTTTGCAAGACTTATCAATAACAGTAACCGAAATGTTTCGTGACCCTGACTTTTATAGATCATTACGGGAAAATGTTATCCCTATTTTAAAAACGTATCCTTTTATAAAAATATGGCATGCTGGCTGTGCTACAGGTGAAGAAGCATATTCTATGGCTATTATTATGCAGGAAGAAGGCTTATATGACAGGACTACAATTTATGCTACCGATTTTAATCAGCAAGCATTGAATCAGGCTAAAGAAGGAATTTTTCCTAATAAAATGATAAAAGAATACACCGCTAATTATCAATTGTCGGGAGGAAAGGAATCTTTTTCGGGTTATTATACATCTGATTATGATAATGTGATCATGAATAAATCTTTAAAAAAAAACATTGTATGGGCAAATCATAATTTGGTAACTGATAGCGTATTTGCAGAAGTGCATTTGATTTTATGTAGAAATGTGCTTATCTATTTTGAAAGGGATTTGCAAAACAAAGTGCAAAAACTTTTTTATAATAGTCTGATTAACGGTGGCATTCTATGTTTGGG
>DATCMY010000036.1:0-2927 GCA_036565505.1 Hanamia sp. | reverse complement strand
TCAATAAATTAAGCACTCATAAAAAAATTATTTATGATGCAATAGTTAATACATTGGGAGATACCGCAACCATTGATTTTTATATTTACAACAACGACCTGGGCCTCTTTAAAAAATTATTGCAAAACAGCCAAAACGATTATCATTACTATGTCATTCTTCCACATTTTATTGAAGGTGGAGAAACTGCACATTTTATTATCAATACCATCCCAAAAGAAAAACTCATTTTGCTGGATAAAATTATTCCCGGTGTAACAGGAGAATATGCCGCCGTGTATGAAAATTTTGAGAAGGATATTTATACAGCGCTGGAAGAGAGTTTACCGCATTTAAAAAAATACCACACTATAAAAATTATTTTTCCTGAAAACAGTTATTACCCTATAGAAATCATTAAAGGTTTTACCGCTTTTTGTAAAAAATATACTTTCCCCTTTAAGGTTGTATATGATATCGCCATGGAAGAAATTAATAAAGGCGATGTTTTTATAAATCTTATGGATAATGACCTTGTAGTTTTAATAGAGCGTATCATCGAATCAAAATTAAAGGTAGCTAAAGATATAGGCGTAATTTCTTACAATGAAACGCCATTAAAAAAGATAATACTAAAAGGCATAACAACTATCTCTACAGATTTTGAAGAAATGGGCATTGAAACAGCAAGAATAATCCAGGAAGGAAAATTGCGGCATGTAGAGATCCCTTTCGCTTTAAGGTTAAGGGCATCGCTTTAAATAAAAAAACCATTCTTAGGAACATCCCCCGGAATATACCCTGTCAAATAAAAAAAGCCTTGAAAGTTAATACTATCAAGGCTTTTATCATTTTTGTCAGTACCACGTACGGGACTCGAACCCGTGATTCCTCCGTGAAAGGGAGGCGTCTTAACCTCTTGACCAACGCGGCATTTATTTTAACAGGACGGCAAAGATACTCTCAGGCATTTTGGTTGCCAAATTTTTTATGATTTAAAAATGCTTATTTATTTATTGCGCCTGATTTTACTACTTTTGGGGCATTCTTCAATTCAATTATTTTACAATTAATTTACAGTATGGCAGTTTTAGTTAATAAGAATTCAAAGATTTTAGTGCAGGGTTTTACAGGAACCGAAGGTACTTTTCACGCAACGCAAATGATTGAATATGGAACCAATGTGGTTGGCGGTGTTACGCCTAACAAAGGAGGAACAACGCATTTAAATAAACCCGTTTTTAATACGGTTGCTGATGCTGTAAAAAAAACCGGCGCTGATGTAAGCATTATTTTTGTTCCGCCTGCCTTTGCAGCAGACGCGATCATGGAAGCAGCCGATGCAGGAATTGCTTTGGTGGTTTGCATTACAGAAGGTATTCCTGTTCAGGATATGGTAAAAGTGAAAAATTATTTACAGGATAAAGAAACAAGATTGATAGGGCCAAATTGTCCCGGCGTAATTACTGCAGACGAATGCAAAGTGGGCATCATGCCAGGATTTATTTTTAAAAAAGGAAGAATAGGAATCGTTTCCAAATCCGGAACATTAACTTATGAAGCCGCAGACCAGGTTGCCAAAGCAGGGCTCGGAATATCAACAGCCATCGGCATTGGCGGCGATCCGATAATCGGCACCACAACAAAAGAAGCTGTTGAATTATTTATGAATGATCCTGAAACAGATGGTATTGTAATGATAGGCGAGATCGGTGGAGGAATGGAAGCAGAAGCTGCAAACTGGATAAAAGAATATGATACCGTTGCAGCATCTCTTGGTAAAACTAAAAAACCAGTGGTTGGTTTTATTGCAGGACAAACAGCGCCTCCCGGCCGCCGTATGGGTCATGCAGGTGCGATAGTTGGTGGTGCGGATGATACCGCTGCCGCCAAAATGAAAATCTTGGATGAATGTGGAATTACTGTTGTGGCGAGCCCTGCTGATATTGGTAAAACAATGGCATTAGTAATGGGTAAATAAAAAAAGCCCTTCGCAATGAAGAGCTTTGGGTAAGGATTTTTTATACTTGAAAATTGAATGTTGAACATTGATTATTGAGTGTTTTAAAAAAATATATTAACCAAAATATTCAACACTATAATCAATGTTCAAGTAAAATGCATTCTTAATTTAAAAACGATTTCCTCTTACATACTTTTCTAATTGATTCCTGTAAGTTTGATTGCTGAATAAATTATATACCTGTGTAAAGTTTGCAGGATCTGCAACAACGCGGTAAGATAATTCTGCCAGTTCAAGCCTCTTGCTTTCTGAAGAAATTAATTGCAACAATTGTGTTATTTGATAAGTTGAATAATAAACGCCTGTGCCATTAAAGGCATCTCTTACGGCACTTACTTTATTTGGCTGAAACCATTTACCACGAATGTTTTGCAATATTTTGCTAAACTGGTAATCTGCCATTGGTGTTCTGTACACACCATTTGGATAACCGTTATTATAGCCACCATTATTTCCATTTTTCCATCCATCATTATCTTTATCTTTCTTGTCATAAATATTATTGCTACGTTTTTCAGAGAACTGTACCTGACCATTTCCTCTTACATCAAGTATCACATCAAAGCCCTGTCTTAAAGTAAATGCAGAAGAATATACAGCAGATGCATTGTTTCCATAATTCCTGTTATTCGTTCTAATACGATACACCTGGATACTGTGTTGCCCTGCATGAACATTATTTATTATAATATCATCATCGCCATACCTGTTAGTAGTATTGCGATTCCATGTTCCATTGTTGTTGGCTTTTGAAGAATAAGTAGTGCCATCCATTACTACCTGGTAACCGTTGTTATTACCATAGCCATTAAAATTGATAGTAACAGTCTGGCCAATTTGCCCGTATTGTCTTTGTCCGTATTGTGCAAACCCCGATACTACCAAAAGGGTGCTCATCAAAAATGTAATTAGAGTTTTCATGTTT
>DATCMY010000035.1:0-3733 GCA_036565505.1 Hanamia sp. | reverse complement strand
GAAATAATAGGTTACTTTATAATAATTTTGAGGGTAATTATAAAATTAATTCCTTAATTTTTAATCCTGATCTTTTGAAATAAAATCATTTTTCATTTTTTAAATAATTTTTATGAAAGCTTTTTTCAAACTCGCAATTGCATTTATTGCAATGGCAATCATATTTTCATCGTGCGGCAAAAGAAATGAACAGGGGAAAATGATTCCAAAAAGCGCCGTATTTGTTGCAGAAATCAACACAAAATCCCTGGGCGAAAAACTACCATGGGAAGAGGTGAAACAAACCGGTTGGTACAAAAAAATCTACTCGGATATATCGACTCCTGAATGGAGAAAAAAAATTCTTGATAATCCGGGAGCGAGTGGAATTGATTTCGATAAGGGACTAATTTTTTTCGCAGATAAATCCGCTGGCAATAATTACTATATAGTGGTAGAAGGGACTTTGAAGAATGATAAAGATTTTGAACAGTTCAATAAAAATTTTGATCCTAACCAACCATTGAGAAAAGAAGGCGATATCAATTTGATAACTTTAAAAGATAAAACCATAGTAGGTTGGGATAGTAAACATTTTGCTTATGTTATGAACTCCGCAACCGCCTCTTCTGAAATGTATTCCTGGAAAGATTCTTCCAAATCACAAATCAACACTACTCCGGAAGATAATAGTGTTGCGCAATCTGCTTTTTGCGCTAAACTTTTCTCCTTAAAATCGGACAGCAGCCTGGCAAAAAATGAAAAATTTGGTAATCTTTTGAAAGAAAATGGTGACCTGCATTTTTGGCAAAACTCAGAAGAGATCATGAATAATTCAAACTCTATGGGAATGTTTGGAATGCTAAAACTGGATGTATTTTTTAAAAATAACATTAGTACTTATACCGTAAACTTCGACAAAGGAAAAATAGATGTAGATCAAAAAGGTTATGTTAGTAAGGAACTTATGGATGTGCTTAAAAAATATAAGGGCAATAAAATAAATACGGATATGATCAAAAATATTCCGTCGCAAAATGTAATAGGTGTTCTTGCCATGAATTTTAAACCCGAAGGGATTTTGGAATTGATAAAACTTTCCGGAACAGATGGTTTTATCAATACGTTTACACAAAAAATGGGTTTCAATTTAGATGATTTTGTAAAAGCCAACAATGGTGATCTATTATTAAGTCTCAGTGATTTTAAGATGAAATCAGATACTTCCACCAAGGCAGGTTTCAGATTGCCTGATTTCAATTTTCTTTTTTCTACAGGAGTTGGAGATAAGGCCAGTCTTCAGAAATTAATTGATGCAGGAAAAAAGATCAGTTCTCAAATGGGAAAAGATTCTATGGTTAATTACGCAATGAATGATAAAACTTTCGCCATAAGTAATTCAGGAACTTTTGCCAATCAATACCTGGCTGGCAATAATAATAAATATGATTTTACTAATAAAATAAGTGGCCATCCTATCGGCTTGTTTATTGATATTCATAAAATTCTTTCTGAATTATCCACCAGGAAAACCAATAACACAGATGAAAAAGCAATGATGGACCAAAGCCTGAAAACGTGGAATAATATTTTTATGACCGGAGGTGATTTTAAGAACAACGCATTTACTGCAAATACAGAAATCAACCTGGTAGATCAAAATACGAACAGCCTTAAACAACTGAACAATTATATGGATGAAATGTATAAATTAGTAGAAGCTAAAAAGGCCCGTAATACAAATGAAAAGCGTTTAGATTCTCTGTTAACTCCGCCGCCTATTGATACTGTAAAAGTGAAATAAGTAAAACCAAAGATTATAAAAAGAAGAGAATATGCAGATACAACTGCGGAATGTAGTTCCCGAATTTATTGAAATTGAAAAGAGAATCAATTCGAATATTTGGACACAAAATATTACAATAACCAAGGGAGAACATCTGCATATTGTGGCTCCATCCGGCAGCGGTAAAACTTCTTTAATTCATTTTATTTATGGATTAAGAACAGATTATACAGGTACCATTTTTTACGACAATACTGATATTAAAAAGCTTTCCAGGGAAAGCTTTTCTTCATTCAGGCAAAATAAAATAAGTATTATTTTTCAGGATTTAAGATTGTTTGAAGACCAAACAGTAAGAGAAAATATAGAGATAAAACGAATATTGGATCCCTATCACCATCCTGAAGTAATTGATGAAATGGCCAAAAAACTTGGCATCGAAACAAAACTCAATCAATTGGTAAAAACATGCAGCTATGGCGAAAAGCAGCGTATAGCCATTATCCGTTCGCTCATGCAACCGTTCGATTTTTTATTAATGGATGAGCCTTATAGCCATCTTGATGAGGAGAATAGGAAAAAAGCAATGAACCTGATTTATGAAGAATGTGAAAAACGAAATGCAGCCATGGTTTTTGCAGATTTAAAACCTCTTGATTTTTTGAAAGGTGAAAAGATTATTTATTTGTAAGGGCCTCTCCCCGAAGGAGAGGGACAAAGGCCTCTCCCCAACCCCTCTCCAAAGGAGAGGGACAGTACTTGTTAGGCTTTATAATGGAGTGAAAAGATAATTGGTTTAAATGTTTTTTAATTCATGTAAAAAAATGTCATTATCATACAAAAAAATAGAGCCGTTAATTATTTCCGGAAAAAATGTTTTTTCAAAATGGTTCGGATATTTCGGATTGGGGATTGGTGTTTTATTACTCCTGGTTTCTTTACAAATGTTCATTAATATCCAACAGCTTTTAAAAGAAAACAGCCCACGGAAAAGTGGTTATGATTTTATTTCTATTTCAAAAACGATCACCAATGAAAACATGGGGAAGGACAACAGGTTTACTAATGCCGACTTAATCAATCTAAAAAATCAACCGGGCATAGAAGGAGTTGCTCCGCTGATACCAAATCAATTCAGGGTGCGGGCTACAGCAGGTGATATTATTCCATTCAGCACCGATCTTTTCTTAGAAAGTATTGACAATGATTTTATAGATACTTTACCTCCCGGATTTACCTGGCAACCAGGGCAATTAGTAGTTCCTATTATTTTCTCTTCCGATTTTTTAGAGATTTATAATGTTTTTGCTCCGGCACAAGGATTACCCCAGCTCTCCGCAAAAACGATTTCATCAGTAAACATTATTTTGGAATGTTCAGGCCCGTATGGCGTGCAAAATTTTAAAGGAAATATTGTCGCATTAAGCGATCGCATTAATTCATTATTAGTACCTAAAACATTTATGAACTGGAGCAATCTTCATTTAAGCGGAGATACAGCTGTGCATGCGTCACGGGTTTATATCAAAACAAAAGATGCCAACGATCCAAAATTAATTTCTTATCTAGATCACCAGGATTATCACCTCAATAAAGACAAAATAAAATTCAGCCGTATAAAAAGTATTTTACAAAATATTGTAAGCGCTTTGGGTGTATTTGGCGTCCTGGTGATCGTTCTTGCATTAATGCTCTTTTCTTTTTACCTGCAATTAATGATTGCAAAAAGTAAAGATAATTTACGGTTGTTATTAACGTTAGGTTATTCTCCAAACTGGCTGGCAACAAGTGTTGCTAAAACATGGCTCCCGGTATATTTATTTATTATTATTGCTGCATTGATCATTACTGAGCTCCTCCATTTATTTTTCCTGCAACTTTCATTTGTAAGCAAAGCAGACCTTTCTTATTTTTTACATTGGAGCGTTTGGCTTACTGCCATTTTATTGTTGGCGTTAACTATATACA
>DATCMY010000034.1:0-3723 GCA_036565505.1 Hanamia sp. | reverse complement strand
ATATATTCCTTTCTTGTTATCAGATATAAAAGAAGCGCACCGCACTGAAATACCATCAGAACCACAACAAAATATTTCTTTTGAAGAAGAAAAGGAAGACATAGAAAAATGGAAGGAAGGTAAAGAACATGGCTATAGTTTTGGCTATTACTGCGGGTTAGAAACTGTTAATTTTCCACCTCCCTGGCAATTAACCAAAAAGGACATGAAATTGGTTTGCATGGCTTTTAAGGAAATGATGTATTCATGGAATTTAGGCATTGAATTACCCAAAAAATTTCCCATTAATTTAGAATATTCTTTATTAGTAACAACATTAAATGAAAAAACCGAGATTATAAATAATGGCATTATGAGTTTTAATTTTTGCACCGGATATGCGCCTGGCTGTGTGTTTAAGGAATATTGTATGTGCCTTAAAGAATGGGATACTATAAATGATGAAGAAATGAATCAATCCTCTTCTGACGATTCAAATGAATTACCTTTTTAAAAAAATAATTATTTCTGAGGCTGAACCGTGCCACTTCCTGACGTATGAATTTCAGGAGATTGAGGATTTCCAAGATAATAAATATCTCCGCTGCCGCTTGTTCTTGCTACGAGGCTAACACTGGCAAATACATGAGCATTCCCGTTTCCAGATATAGTAATTTCAGTATTTTCACTTTGCAGATTACCACAGTTTACATCGCCGCTTCCACTCACTTTACAATTAAAATCCTTGGTTCTGCCCGCAAGTTTTATATTGCCTGAACCTGAACCCGTTACTTTTATTGAAGGAGCATCTACCTGTGCATCCACATCGCCGGAGCCAGATAAATTAAATTCAATTTGGTTTGCATTTTTAATAATTCCATTTCCTGAAATATCGCCTGAACCTGATGTAATTATTTTATCAAGCGAAGGTGCAGAAACATAAACTTTTGCATGAGCGTTATTAATATTATAACCATTTTTATAATGAATATTTAAAACACCATCTTTGACCTCTGTAACAAGGTATGGAAGCAGGTTTTCGTCATCTTCCACAGAAAGAGAATAACTGTCTCCACTTTTAATTTCAACATCTATTGAACCTGAAGTTTTTACGGTACGTATATTTGGAATATTCCTCTTTTCATCCCGCACATCTCCATTGCCTGAAATAACATTGCAGGAAATTAAACCAAAAGAAGCTATTAATAATAAGATAAAATTTTTCATTGAATTTGTTTTCAGTTGAAAAGAAATGCAAATTTACAAACTTCAATAAACTTTTTACCTTCGCAGCAAATGACTCAAAAAATTCTGATCCTCGACTTCGGCTCTCAATATACCCAACTGATAGCCCGCGCTGTACGCGAAGCCAATGTTTATTGTGAAATAATTCCTTTTAATAAAGAAATTGAATTTTCTCCAGGCTTAAAAGGAATCATCCTTTCCGGTTCGCCATTTTCTGTAAATGATGCCAATGCGCCAACAGTTGATATACAAGCCATCACTGATAAAGTTCCTTTACTTGGAATATGTTACGGTGCACAACTCATTGCAAAACTATCAGGAGGAATAGTAGAAAAAAGTGATAAACGGGAATATGGAAGATCAAAACTCCAAATCAATTATTCAGTTGAATTATTAAAAGATGTAAAAAATGATTCTGATGTGTGGATGAGCCATAGCGATACCATCACAAAACTTCCGGAAAATTTTACTATTGCCGCTTCTACTCATAACATTCCTGTAGCCGCTTTCGGCAATGAAAATGAAAAAAATAAAATTTACGGATTGCAGTTTCATCCCGAAGTTTATCATTCTGCCGAAGGCAAAAAAATAATAAAAAACTTCCTGATCAATATTTGCAAATGCAGCCAGGATTGGACTCCCACCCATTTTATCAATGACACAGTGGCTTCTATAAAAGAAACCATCGGTGATAGTAAAGTAATTATGGCTTTAAGTGGCGGAGTAGATTCTACTGTTGCGGCAACGCTGATTCATCGTGCTATCGGTAAAAATCTTTATGGCATTTTCGTTGATAATGGCGTACTTAGAAAAAATGAATTTCAGCAAGTGATTGACGCATGCAAAAGCATTGGATTAAATATAAAAGGCGTAGATGCTAAAGAACATTTTTATACCAAACTTGCAGGCAAGCCCGATCCGGAAGAAAAAAGGAAGATCATCGGAAAAGGTTTTATAGATATTTTTGACCAGGAAGCGCATAAAATTGAGAACATCAAATTTTTAGGGCAAGGAACCATTTATCCTGATGTAATAGAATCTGTTTCTGTACACGGACCATCTGTCACCATTAAATCGCATCACAATGTTGGCGGTCTCCCCGATTTTATGAAATTGAAATTAGTAGAGCCGCTTCGTTCCTTATTTAAAGATGAAGTAAGAAAAGTGGGCGCTGAACTTGGGCTCCCTCCTGCCCTTTTAAATCGTCATCCTTTTCCCGGCCCGGGCCTTGCCATCAGAATATTAGGAGAGGTTACAGAAGAAAAGGTACAATTATTGCAGAATGCAGATGCTATCTATACAGAAGCCTTAAAAAAATATGATTTATATGCAACTGTTTGGCAGGCCGGAGCCATCTTACTGCCTGTAAAAAGTGTTGGAGTGATGGGCGATGAAAGAACATATGAATTTACTGTAGCATTAAGAGCTGTAACTTCTGTAGATGGAATGACAGCAGATTGGGCGCATCTCCCTTATGATTTTTTGGCTTATGTTTCTAACGAAATCATCAATAATGTAAAGGGAATTAATCGGGTCGTATATGATATAAGCAGTAAACCGCCCGCTACAATTGAGTGGGAGTAAAATTTTTATTGTAGATGGTGATTTGATATTATAAATAAAAGCCCGGATGATTTTTAATTTCAACAAATAATTTTTGAAAAAAAAATTGAATATGAAGAAACACATTCTGCCATTTATTGTACTCTTTCTTTTTATCGGAATTCAAAACTCATTTGCCCAAATCAATTATGCACCTGAAGGAAAAGTATACAGAGTAGCCGTGTTTGCACCAATGTATTTAGATTCTGTATTTACCATGGGAAAGTTGAATTCAAATACTCTTCCAAAATTTATAATGCCCGCTATTGAATTTGTTCAAGGTGCAGAAATAGCTTTTGACACTTTAACGCTGAATGGCAAAAAGGTAGAAGCATACTTTTATGATTCAAAATCATTTACCCAACCCATCGCCTGGCTCATAAGAAATAAAAAACTGGATAGTATTAATTTAATAATCGGATCGGTAAAAGAACCTGACTATAGTGAATTAGCACAATTCGCTGTGCAAAGAAGCATTCCATTTGTTTCAGTTACTTATCCAAATGATGGTGGAATAAGAGAAAATCCATTTACGATTATTGTAAATTCTACTTTAAAAGCTCATTGCGAAGGAATTTTCAGTTATATCCTGCAGAAGCATGGGACAGATAATATTTACCTGGTGAAGAAAAAAAATGACAACAGGATAGATAATTATTTTAAAGAGATCAATTCCGCTGAAGGAAAGCCACTTTTAAACATAAAAACTATCATGCTGGATAGTTCCATCTCTTCTTATGGCTTGAGCATGCTGGTAGATACTACTAAACCAATAGTAATTATTGGAGCAAGCCTTGATGAAACTTTTTCCAGGAAATTAGCAGATGCCTGTTATCCCATTCAGAAAACGAATCCGCTTATTCTGATTGGCATGCCAAATTGGGATGGGTTCAGGAG
>DATCMY010000033.1:0-2837 GCA_036565505.1 Hanamia sp. | reverse complement strand
GATAAACCGAAGATTTTTGAAAAAAATAATCCATCTTTAATAGACTGAATAGTTACAAAATATTTAATTGTACCAGGGCTTGGAAATTCAGGACCAGAACATTGGCAGACTTACTTTGAAAAATCAGGCGACAATTTTTTTAGAATTGACCAACAAGAGTGGGACGCACCAACTTGTGAAGAATGGATAGAAACTATTAATAAAAAAGTTTCGGAGTATGATCTTTCAACTGTTGTACTCATTGGACACAGTTTAGGTTGTTCAACTATTGCCCACTGGGCCACAAAATACAAAAGGCTAATCAAAAGTGCTTTACTTGTTGCGCCAAGCGACCTTGAAGCGCCACAATACACATTTTCAGCGACAGGTTTTGCCCCAATTCCACTTGACAAAATAAATTTTAAGACCATTGTTGTAGCAAGTGCAGACGACATTTGGGTTACTTTGGACAGAGCAAAATTCTTTGCAGAGAATTGGAGAAGTGAATTTATAAACATTGGTAATGCAGGGCACATAAACGCTTCTTCGGGACACACAAATTGGGACGAAGATTTGGCGATTCTTAATACACTCGGTTGAATTTTTCAAGTGGAAGATCGAAGGCCAACAAGGGCAAAGAAGGTTAGAGGAAAGGCGCGTTTAAAAATCTTAAGTTAACCTGCTTATTCAAAACATCATTACTACTTATAAACGTGATATTAGCAGATCCTTTTTTAGAAATTACCTTAACATAGCCTTTGTTAGAAATAATATCCTCCATTAATCCGGATAAAACCCTGTTTATATATCTGATATAAGGTAATTTTTCTTCTTCAGTTATTAAGTTGTCGCTAATAAATCTCATATCTATAATTCTGCCCATTCCACAATATACTTCATTCCTGCTACTATATCGTGTTAAATATGCCGAAGCCAGGCTGTATCTTACTTTTATTTATTTATGATGTTGCCGTGTTCCAAAAATAAAATTTTCCTGCAAGGGTGTACATTGCCCTTGTTGGGTAATGCCAGGTTACAAAGCCAACGTCAAAATACACCGCGTTTGTTTTGGTGATGCTGAAACATTTTAATTTTTGATTGGAAGATGAACAGGTGCGAAAAATTGGGCAAAGATTTTATAAAGAAATCATGTAAAGTAAAACCCCGCTACCGGCGGGGTTTTACTTTATTTAGTTTACATCTATCCTATTTAGTTTACATCTATCTGGAGTATTTGCCCACCTCCAATTGCCCTGGGACTAAAGCCCCAGTTGGAAATATATAGTTTACCATCTGGCCCCATGGTCATCCCTGTGGGTAAACTGAGTCCGCTTGCTATTACGGTTCTGCTTCCGCCTGGGTCAATTCTTACTATTCTTCCTAAACCGGGTGTGGGGTAAGGTGCCCCGTATGTCATTTCCAATACATAGGTTCGGTCATTTTTATCAATTACCAATCCCACTACCATATTCAAATCAGTAATCCAGTCTTTAAGTTGACCGGATGGGGTAATTTTTAAAATTTTAGAAGCACCCCCTGGATTTGGAAAAGGATGTAGGTTTCCTACAAAGAGATTTCCATGATAAGCCATGGCTGTAGGAACTATATGTCCCTGGCTGGCAGATATATCAACTACCCGGCTTATGTTGCCCGATGTAGTCACTTTGTCAAGCTCTCCATGATTGGGCTCTATAACATACAAGTCACCACGAACATTGATCATGCTGTACCAGGTTCCATCAGGTTCAAAATCATCTGGTTCAGGATTTAACACCGGATGCGATTGCTGGAAAGCACTCAGATTGGCAATCATTGTCCAGCTTCCATTGTCATTGATTCTGACAACGCCATTTGGAACTGAGGCCACTCCATGTGAACAACCTGCGCCGACCAATAATGCATATAAAGTGTTACCGACAAATTCTACATCTGCAACACCTTCTACATCTCCGCCAATTATTTCATTGGCCTGACTGGAAGGTAACTGATCCATTACGGTGGTTCTTATACCGGCTGGCGTTATTTTTGAAATTCTACCACTGGTTAAACTCCCTAAATAAGGTCCTACAGGAAAAATAACCTGGTCACACTGCCCGGCTGTAGATAAAGTGCCTCCCAGCCCGCCTTCAGCTACATATAGATTTCCATCCGGCCCAAATTTCAATCCTCTCGGATTGTTTAGACCCTCCGCAAATACATGAACGTTGTTTGTGGGAGCTATCACTGGTTTTTTGTTTGCCATGGCTACCCTTGTCGCATTATCTGTCAACTGCTGTGTGGGTTGAGTTTGTTTCTGACAGGAAAAAAGGAATAGTAAAATGGAAGCCATAGCCGCCATTTTCATGATGTTTGTTTTGAGCATAATTACCTCCTTGATTTAATGTTAATGAATGATGAAAAGGTGGTTGTGAGATAAACAGAACATATAGATAAAGGATTATTTTCTATTGGATTACATGTGGTAATAGAGGGAGGGCGCAATTAACTTTTTACTTTCATTAAATACCTCAGACAAAGACTATCCAATTTCCAGGCTATGCGATCAGAAATTATTTAAGCAACTTAGCAAAATCAATCTTTGCGAATTCTTCAAGGTTCTTATTGCAAGGGTTTTTATAGTGACCTTTTTTGAACTGTTTGAAGTTTTAAGCGCTACCTTATTCTAATCGGAAAGGAAAATTATGAAAATAATATTAATTAAAAAAAGTGTAACTATTCAGTCTATTAAAGATGGATTATTTTTTTCAAAAATTCTGTTTTTTATACCCATTTTATGCTTGAAATAAATTGAATTTGTGCATTAAACGCCTCTACTATATTAGGTTTTAGCGATTTATATTTTGAACTTTGCAATTCAT
>DATCMY010000032.1:0-6474 GCA_036565505.1 Hanamia sp. | reverse complement strand
GCTTAAGCCAAAGCGGCTGATAGAGCGGATTTCCTGCTGGTCGGGCAGCAAAGCCATTGCCCTTTCGATAGGCGCCGTAACAAATTGTTCTACTTCCTGCGTTGCAAGTGTGGGTGATACGGTAATTACCTGTACCTGGTTGTTAGTAATATCCGGCACAGCATCAATGGGTAGCTGTGTTAAAGAATAGCTGCCATATACAATAAGCGCCACTGTAAACAGGCCGATACCAAATTTATTTTTTATTGAGAATTGAATAATTTTATTGAGCATTATATAACCTTTCTGAACGTGAAATAATAGATGCGCTTCAGCCATAAGGCTGTAAGGCATAATTGTAAAATGAAAAGGTTATACCAATCGTGGCGGCTGCCAAACCGGGAGAATTATTTCTATAATTTCAGAGGGTAAAAAGCTGCGTGTTGCTGCATTGGCCATAAGTTGGGCAATATGTATTGTTGCAACATGATGAATAATAGGGAAACCTGTACAACATGAACAGAGGCAAAAAGGTGAACAGGTATCACTCAATGGGTTGCCTTGCTGGTGTGAAGTTTGGTTTAATTCTGTCTTTGCTTTGCTATTCATAGCATTTGCATCAGTACATGGCATTACACTGAGTACCAAAATAAGGACAGCTATTATGAAAGTAATAAATTTCACGGGCGCAAAGATACTTTTTATTTTAAAATAGTTTTGGATGAGAAATATAACTTTTAAATCCTTAGGAATTGTAACTTGATTAAACTTCCTTAAATCATTATTTGATTATTTAGGTAGTTTGGCCTCAATGTTTGTATCAAAAGAATTGATTTTTCAGGAAAAACAATTTTGAATTTTAAAGTTGCCATTGAAACCTACTTGGCCTTACGATATTTTTATACGCAATGCTACATTAAAAACTCTTCCGTCTAACGGTGCATATATTTGTCTGAAAGTTGGATTAATGATTGGTGGGATTACAATGTTTTCAAACCGGGTTTGTCTTACATCAAATAAATTTTCGCAATTGGCAATCAAATCGAAATGTTTAAAATGTTTTTGTCCTATTAACCCGGCTGTGAAATAACTTTTTGTTTTTGTATCAAAGTCACGATACATAGACGAGAGATAATATCCTTCAAAGGCAACCGAAAAATTATCTTCTTTTTCATAAATAATGTCAATATTTATTTTGTGCTTTGGCGTTAACGGAACAAAGGATTGTATGTTATTGTATTTTCTGCGTGCATCCACAAAACTATAACCCACAAAGAATTGTAATTTATCCAGAGTTAAGTGGATATCACTTTCGAAACCATTTGTTAACACAGGCTCGCTTTTATTTACAAAAGAAAATGTATCTAAAACCAAAGGGTTATTTATTTGTGTAATAAAAAAGGATTGATTGAATGTTATGGAGCTTTCATCACCGAATCTTTTTTTGTAATTAAAATCTAAATTCTCTCCTGTAGATTTTTCAGCTTTAATATTTTTTGATAAGGGCTGAATATTATTAATGCCTGCCAGTTCAGCATCTGTTGAAAAAATGGTTGGCAGTTTGTATCCCAAACCACTCCCGGCTCTCACGTAAAATTCTTTGTTGAACTTATACATAACTGCTAATCGTGGCAAAACAAAATAACCAAATTGGTTTTGAAAGTCGGTTCGCAGACCTGCCTCCAGGGTAAATTTTTGGGTAGGCTTCCAGTCATCCTGTAAAAAAAATCCTGTTGTATTGTAATTGTAATTTCTTTGCAGATGGCTTTTACTGCTGTCCTCTAAAAATTTTTCTGTTGTTACATTTATTCCTGCTACAAATTGTTGTTTTGCGAATTTAAAATTGTAAGCCGCTTCAGAATAACTGCTGGTTTGATTTCCTTTAAACATGGATGCAGTTTGATTAATCCCCCTGTTAAAATAAGATACACTGTTTTTGACGGTTAACGAATTGCCTTTATTAAATTTTTTATCAAATAAGAATTGAGAGGAAACGCGATTGGAAATATTTTGTTCATAAAATTGGTGCAAACTGTCCGATTGATTTTTCAATAAAAGCATATCACCCCCTTTACGATTATCAAAAGTTCCATTCAGGCCAAATTGGAGGGTGGTTTTTGGATTAATATAATAATAAAATGTGGGGGCAATCGTAAAGGTTTTCGTTTGTGGTACATCAGAAAAACCATCTTTATTAACATCTATTTCTTTTTGAAAATTATTTGCCGCAAGAAAAGTAAGCCCGGTTTTTTTCCATCGCTGAGAAAAATATCCATCAACATCTGTTCCCGATAAGGAAGTTCGATTACCCAGAAATGTCAATTCTCTTTTTTCATGCGGTTGTTTTGAAATTAAATTGATAATTCCACCAATAGCATCACTGCCATAGAGTGAAGAAGACGAACCTTTAATTATTTCTATCTGTTTTAAATCGAGCGGAGGAATTTGCATAATGCTTAATCCCTGCGCAAACCCTCCGTAGAGCGGAAAACCGTCTTTAAGTATCTGAGTATATTTTCCGTCAAGTCCCTGCAAACGGATGCTAACATTTCCATTTACTGCCGATGTTTGCTGCGCCTGGATGCTGGACGATTCTAATAAAAGTTTTGAAATGTTGGTAGGCTTAATATTGGTTTCTTCGTTCACTTCATCTTTGCCAATTACTTCCACCCGAATGGGAATGTCTTCAATGCGTGAATTTGTTCGTGTGGTTGTTACTATTATGTCCGATAAGTCGCCACTTTCCTTTTGAAGAAGAATATCAAATGGTTTGTGTTGAGATAAAGGAAATGAAAATTCCATTTCTTTTTGCTGATAGCCGACAGATGAAAAAACAATTTCATAAGTTCCATTGGGGATGTTGCTGATATTTAATATCCCGCTTGTATCTGAGGTAGCTCCGAGTTTCAGTTTGGAAATGTATGCTGTAACAGAAGCAAGGTTTTCATAGGTTACACTGTCTTTAATAACAGCCTTAAAATTATTTTGCGCATTGGCAAAAAGCGGAATTAAAAATATTATGGTGATTAATTTTTTCATTGATAAAATAATTTGATGTGCATTAAAATAAATAATAGCTATCCTTACAATTGAAGAATAGAAAAAATATATAATGCTGTCAAATACGGATGCTGCGAATAAGCAGGAATGTTTTTACTGAAGAAGAAAATGGGAAGCTGCTATGAGGAATTATTTTATAGGTTGGGTATTGTCTATCTAAATAAGTGGTTGCTGAATAACTTACCGCCTCCCCGTGATTACTAACAATTATTTTTTTAACACCCGCATCAGAAAACTGGGCTATGAAATTGCCTGGATTAGTATTGACATTTGTTTCGCCCGTCCATTCAATGGATGATAATAAAAACAAAAGGCCCGCAATTACCAGCAGGCTTTGTTTTACATACTTTCTTTTTAAAACATTAGCCATAAGAAAGACACCATATTCGAAGCTGTCAAGTCTTTCTATAATACCAATAAAAAAAATAAATAAGCTGGATAAAATATTTCCTTTTTTGCGTCTGTTAGGCAAAATAACTTGCTTGGCTATCTTATATCCAAAAAGAAAAATATCAATAATAAGAAGGAACACTTTGCTTATTATTTTTTTTATTTCATTCATGTTCTTCTATGAAGATTACGAAGGTAAGTGTATAAACTGTTTTGCTTACTTACTTACAATTGCGTATTAACGTAATTTTAGCTCATTGTAGTTGGCATCTTTACAGGCTTTCAGGTATGTATGAATATTTGGATAAAAGGAATCTCACACATGATAGAACTAAACTTTATCGTCTATTGATTACACTGAGTATTTGTAACAGTCATTATATCGGCCGTTGGAGTTCACTTTCATTAGGCTTTCTTCACTTACCTTTCGCTTCTACGTTTTGTTGCGCTATACCTTTTGAATGAATCAGTTTCAATTGATTTGCATACCATGCCAATACATAAGTATGCAAAAGACCCGCTGCTATATTTTATATAACATTGAAAAGAACTTATCAATTTTCTTCATTCGTGATACACCCAACAGTGGCTAAAAAAATGTTAAAGATTCAGAAATGAGAACAGCTATGAATGTTAGGACTGTTCTACATTACACCTATTTACTTCTTTTATATTTTTCGGCAATCTATCTTCAATTTCTCTCCAGAATCCAGTTATAAGTTTGTATAAATTAAATAATAATAAAAACAAACAAAATGAAAAAAACAATCGGACTTGCAGCAATATTATTCGCATTAAGTACTGCTATATTTGCACAAGAGAAAAATGAAATGAATAACAAGGTGAAAGTACCTACTGCTGTCAGGGCTGCCCTTACAAAAAAATATCCTGAAGCCTCAAAAGTTACCTGGGAAAAAGAGAAAGGTAATTATGAAGCCAACTGGGGCGGGAATGATGGAGAAGCAAATTCTGTTCAGTTTACCCCATCTGGAAATTTTATTGAAATAGTAAGAGCAATCCCCGTAAGTCAGCTACCTGCTAATACGATTGCTTATGTTAAAGAACATTATAAAGTAACGATTACCGAAGCCGGAAAAGTTACTGATGCAAAAGGTAAAACTTCTTATGAAGCAGAAGTTCATGGAAGAGATGTAATTTTTGATGCGAATGGTAATTTTGTAAAAGCAGAAAAATAATCATCATTTAAATTACAATTATAAAAGCCATCTCGCTTAAAACGGGATGGCTTTTATTTAACAGGTATGCATAAAATTTCTCATTACATTTCTTTTCTTTAGTTATCCCTTATTTACTAGTGCCAAAAATAAAGTCCTTTTTTCATTAATCATTCTTTATAATATAATCTGATAATCGCCGAATTAAAGAATTTAATTTTAGTAAATAGTATATGATTGATATATCCTGTACTTATTATCCATCCCATTGCATATTATTAAAATACTTGTATTCTAACGTAGGTCAGGGATTGTCTCGTAATATCATTCTTACATGGTTACTTCCTTTATAAGAATTTTATCAGCATCTGTCATACTATTATTGTGGAATGATAAGATGGGTTTTTGGTACGATAATAAATTTTTGAAACTACACATCCTAAAAATGTTCCCAATATCGCACCGCCAATTATATCAGATGGATAATGAACGCCCAGGTAAACCCTGCTATAAGATACCAACAATGCGACCGGAAATAGTAAATAAGGAAACCATTTAATTTTATTTGCAGTAGTCAATGATAGGTAAGTTACAAAAGCAAAAAAATTGCAGGCATGAGAAGAGGGAAAACTATACAATCCTCCTCTATAATTTTTTACATAATGCAGTAAATCGTCTAATCCTTCTTCATGGCTTGGACGCAATCGATGCACCAATGGTTTAATGATTCCTGATGCCAATTGATCACTCATTACAATGAGTGGAATAATCAGAAGGATTAATAGCCAGCTTTGCTTTTTAAATTTCACCATTAAGAGTATGATTATAAATGCATACAACGGAAACCAGCTTATGATACCGCTCGCAAACCACATTAACGTATCCAAAAATGAATCATGATGGCTATTGATAAATAGCAATAGCGCTTCATCTAATCTTCTTATTTGTTCAAACATGATTAGTCTTTTTAGTAAACTTTTGCATGAAAATCCAGTTAACAATAATTGCGTTTGATGTGCCAATTATCATACCCCCAATAACATCGCTTGGATAATGTACACCCAAAGCCAGGCGGGTATAGGCTACTGCAAATGCCCATAACCAGATAAGGGAGAGTAACCACTTATTATTACTAAATAGAATAGTAATACAGGTAGCTATTAGAAAAGCATTTGAAGTATGCCCCGATGGAAATGAAGGGCTGCCTCCAGAGGAAAGTTTTTCAATATGGTTATCAATTTCAAATGGTCGCTGCCGGTTAATTGAATATTTTAGTATCGTAATTATTATTGAGTCAAAAGCTATTGAGGCAACCATCTGCCATCCTTTTATTTTTATGGATAAATCATTTTTTAAATAAGAATACAAAAAAATAAAAAAAGGAATCAATAAGGCAACCAGGTAAGTTGTATCAGTAATATGGATAAAAAGAGAATCCAAAGCTCTTATTCTATTATGGTTTATCAATTCTAAAATGTGTTGATCGTAATCAAAGAGAGACATAGCATAATTTATTTATTGCAAAACAAATATGAAAAACCAAAGAAAATCTGAACTGTGGGTTTATTCATAATTACTAAATTGGGAATTATGATTCAGATACCTTCTTAAAAAGCATCTTAATTAATTTTCAATTCAGAAGGTATTACCAACTATTTGTTAAATAAATCAGCATTTCTTAAAATCAACGCAAATCCTTACTGGTAAAAACTTCTTATTAAATTTAAACCGGCATGAATAATTAAGCTGAAATTCAAATTTGGGTAGAATTGTAAATACATTTCCTTATGTAAATAGTAATATTTTTTATAAAAAGGGTTGGGCTACTGTGAATATTTTAGTTACTTATAAAAAATTAAACATGACTGTT
>DATCMY010000031.1:0-5048 GCA_036565505.1 Hanamia sp. | reverse complement strand
CTTCGTAAGCCACTCCACAGCATCCGGCCTAAGTTCTTTTACTGAAATTTCATTGCCTTTCATTTTATTATATTTTTAATGAAAGGTGAAGGTGGTACAACTGTTAGAATGGTAGTCTCACCGAAGGTGTTGCTTGAACAGCGATATTGTAAAATCACTTGTGCCATAAATTGATAAGCCGATAATTTCAAACCTTTTTTCGTCAAGTTTAAAATACCTACCGATACTTTTCAAAGTGTCGCCTGCATAATTGCTAAGTTCATCAGATATGTCGGCTGCTACAGTTCCTTTAAAATCATTGTATGAAACGTCTGCTTTCATGGATTATAATACTTAGTTGTTAGTAAATTTTTAATTTCGTTTACAGACATTTAAATCTATTTGTGTCGGCGGCACTTGTTGCTTTTGTATTAGCCAATGATAAATCTTCCCTTCTGTGTTTATAAAATACATTGTGTACTGCCAATAGGTTTTAGAATTGGTATTTGTTCCAGGACTTGTATAAACACCCCCATCTGAACCAGGAGTTGAAATTCCGCTAAGATGCATTGAAGGAAGATAGACTTGTTTTGAATATACGACAATTTCACCATTGGCACCATCATCAGCGGTTCGTGAAGGTGGTCCAAATTGCATTATTAAATCTCTTTTGGTTTTACCAAGCCATGAGTCCATTATATTTTTTGTACTTGTACATGAGATTGAAAAAGACAATGAAACTAAAATCAATAGTGTCAATTTTTTTTTCATAATAGTCGTTGTTGTTAAAAAAATGAATATTTGAATTTTAGTGTGTCTGTTAAATTGCTGCCAACAAATAGAAAAGTATCCGAAAAGCCCCCTTATAAAGCCCCGCATTAAAAATTAATCGCGGGGCTTTGCGGTATACTTTTGAGTTGACCGATGTCGCCGTAATTTGCTATTGGGTACAAAGTATCAACCGGTTCTTTTCTCTATTGCATTGTTTCGTATATCCAATTGCCTTTCCAAAGTAATATATTTTATTTAGCTTATCTAAAATATTTTGGCTTCTATGCTTTTATCATTAATCTTTTTACATAATTATTACTTTCGGCTTTTATAATTCAGCCATTCCGGCGATTCCCAAAAAAGGGTTTTTCGGCCCTTTTCAGGAGCATCATACCAATTCCCGAAAAAATATTTTTAAAAATTTGGTATCAAAACCTCACATATTTCGTCAAATGGCTTCATCGCTCCCAAAACGGAAAAATCTGCACAACTTTTTACAATAAGGTTTGTTTTAATAGCACACCATGTTGATGGTTGATGTGTGCAGAGCGATTAAAGTGGGAGAGCATAGCAATATAATTAGTAAAATGATCTTAATAGTTGTTGGTGATTGCCAAGGTGCAAAACCATCCGCACAACACCGAACGGCGGGGTGTGGGTATATGCTGATAGTAGTGTTGAACACCAACGCCATTTGTTGTGGCAGTTTTTTTCTGTCAAGGAAGAAGTCCTTATACTATTCCGTTCCCAAACTCTTCACAGGATTTGCCAGCGCTGCTTTTATCGCCTGGAAACTAATTGTCGCAAGTGCAATAACTATTGCAACAATTCCGCCTGCAGCAAATAACCACCAACTAACGTTGATGCGATAAGCATAATCCTGCAACCATAGGTTCATGAAATACCATGCAAGGGGTGTAGCAATTAAAAAGGCAATTGCAATGAGAACGACAAATTCTTTTGAAAACAAATAAACGATATTGCCTGCAGTGGCTCCAAGCACTTTACGAATACCAACTTCTTTTATTCTTTGCACTGCCATGAAGGAAGCTAAGCCATACAACCCAAGACAGCTAAGGAATATAGCGATTGCTGCAAAAATTTTATACAACTGCGACAACTGACTTTCCTGTTGGTAAAAACCTGCAATCTTATCATCCAGAAACCTGTATTCATAAACATAATCGGGAAATGTTTGTTGCCATATTTTTTTAATGGATTGCATGGTAGAAGCAATGTTGGTCGTTGACACTTTTATGGCGGCCTGGCGGTACATGGTGATGTTTGTGGTAATAAGCAATGGCGCGAGGTTATTACGCAAAGTCCTGTCGTTAAAATCTTTCACTACACCCACAACAGGGCATGTTATCAGGCCATCCATTATGCTTACTTCTTTATTCAAAATATCTTCCGGCTTTTTAAGACCCAGGCTTTTTACAAACGATTCGTTAACTAAAAATTCCCTTGTCATATTGGATGGTTCCACATTTCTTCCCGCTACCAGTTGTAATTTATAAGTTGGCACAAATGCGGTGTCGGCAAATTTGACAATAGCCTGGAAACCTTCATCTTTTGTTGCATGGTCAAATTTCAATGTGGTCCACATATCATTTTCATCTTCAACCGGGGAGTTGGAACTGAAGCTTACTGCCTGCACGCCGTTTACTGACAACAACTGGTTCCTTAGATAACCCGTCAGCTTGCTGCCGGTACTGTCCGGACGAAAAGGAACATTTACAATCGCATCTTTATCGAAACCTAACGGCCGATTCATAAAATAATCCATCTGCTTTACAATGATGAGTGTTCCGATGATGAGCGCCTGTGCAATGATGAATTGAAACACTACCAATCCTCTTCTCAATGAAATTCCTTTTGGCGTATTTACCGTGAGTTTACTCTTTAAAGCATTAACCGGGTTGAAACGTGATAAAACAATCGAAGGATAAAAACCGGCGAGTGCGGTTACCACAATGGTTACAGCCAAAAGAAATAAAATAATGGCAGGATTATTCAGTATGTTGAATGAAAGCGAAAGTTCTAAAAGGTGATTCACAGAAGGTAATACAAGAATGGTAATAACTGCTGCGAAAATTACAGCAATGGTAACTATCAAAAATGTTTCAACGAGGAACTGTACACGCAATTGAGATTTACTACTGCCCAAAACTTTTCTTACACCAACCTCCTTTGCGCGATTAACTGCCTGTGCAGTAGAAAGGTTGATGAAGTTTACGCACGCAATTAACAGGATGAAAGCTGCAATCAGCCATAATACATTGATCAGTTCATGACTGATTGTTTTGTTGCTGTAGTCACCAACCTGTGTATCATAATGCACTGCAGTTAATGGTTGTATAATATAACTATCCTTGTTGCCGGCAGATTGTACTTTTTGTGAGTAGGCTCTTAATTCCTGGTTGAAATTGCCAACTGAAGTATTTGGCGGCAACAAAACAAAGCACCCAAAATCAGGTGCTGATTGATTCCAATCGGGATTTGCGAATCCGTATTGTTTATCTCCGGTAAAATCGGTTCCCCAGGCAACTACCATTTTTAGCTGAAAATCTGTATTTGGTGGTATGGTTGCGAGAATGCCTGAAACTTTCAGCACTACCGGCGGGAATTGAAACAATCCTGGACCTATTCGATAGAATCCTGTTAGTTTAATGGTTTTACCTGTTGCCGTTTTCCAGTCGCCGAAATATTTTTCGGCAATCTCTTTGGTAAGCAATACATTGTTCGGATCGTTTAAGGAAGCATATGAACCTGCGAGCAGGGGGAAATCAAATATCTTAAAGAATGACGGACTTGTATAAAATACACCGCTCTGCTCTTTAAAATTCTTTACAGGCGTTCCATTATCATCAAGTACCTGGAACTGATCATTGTGGCTTGCATAAACAGGAGCTACCTGTTGCAGCTGGGGGAAAGTCGTTTTCAATCCTGTTGGCAATGGAAAAGGAACTCCTTTCGCGTAGGAAGTGGTTGCAGCATCTTCATTGTGATGTTCAGTCAACACACGATAGATGCGGTCTTTCTTTGAATGAAAACTATCGAAGCTCGTTTGGAACTGTATAATAATAAAGATGATCAGGAAAACGGCAATACCAACTGCCAACCCAGCGATGTTGATAATAGTGTAATTCCTGTTGCGGGTTAAACTTCTGAATGCGGTTTTGAAATAATTTTTAAACATAAATAGGTTGTATTGAGTTTCAAAAGCACTATTGAAATGCCAGTTTTCTATTTATATGAGCATCAATTACTTGGTACCATCCGAAGCAATTGAAGTGCACGCTTTTGATACAGTAGTGTTCGTTTTTGTTACAGTGTAAATTAAACCTAAGCAACCCACAAAGTAGTTAGGGTATGTCTAACAAAATTGCCACCAAACACATAGAAAAGTATCCGAAAAGCCTTCTTATAAAGCCCCGCATAAAGCCTCCGACAAGAATCAACTTGTCGGGGGTTTTATGCGGGCCTTTCGGCTATTGCTCT
The DNA here is from genome assembly GCA_036565505.1 of Hanamia sp. Taxonomy (GTDB): domain Bacteria; phylum Bacteroidota; class Bacteroidia; order Chitinophagales; family Chitinophagaceae; genus Ginsengibacter. Next base: position 797 of record DATCMY010000031.1, on the reverse strand, counting down.
TAATGTTGTACGAAGCTATTTTTTATCTGGCATTTTCTTTTCGAAGCTATCAGTTAGAATTTCCATTTCTATCCAATGAGTTGTCAATGCAATCAATTTTTTGAGGCTATCAAGGTTTTCTTCCGTCCACTCTCTAACATAATGTGTTTCGTCATTTCCTAACCACGCAGCTCTTTTTGAAACGGCTATTATTTTCGTATCCGTAACGTCTTCTTGAATACACTTTCCAAGAAATTTCTTCTTAATGCTGTCGCTTCGCTCTGGATGTTTTTTAATTATGTAGTCTTTTATCAAAAATTCTAATGCTTTCCGATATCCAACTCCACAAATCTCTAAGAGATGATTAGTTTCTGCAAAGTTGGCTTCATTATAAATTTTCACAAAAGAAGGTGATGTCGAATTAATTTCTTGAGAAAAAACTATAGGCTTGATTTCCCCTATCGTTATCGAATCAAAGAAAAATGAATATTCATTTTGAGTTTGGTACCTCACGATAAAAAGTCTTTTGCAATATGTGTATGAACATTTAAACACTAAGTCTAAAAAACCTCTTTCAAAATTATAGCCAAAGTCATCAGGATTTATATGTTTATGACAGAATGGGCATTCGTTTGGCCAATAGCCTAATACAATGTCCTGGTTCTTAAGTTTATAAGGATGTTCCATTTTTAATTCTCTATTATTTTAAGAGTTCGTCTAAGTTGCGTACAACGACAGCGGCTTGGCGCTGTGGCGGTATTCCGTGATCCGTCAGCCGTGGCCGCAGCTGAATAAAGTTACAACAGTTGATGATATGT
>DATCMY010000030.1:0-2973 GCA_036565505.1 Hanamia sp. | reverse complement strand
AGGCTTCAAAACTAATTTTGCAAATGCTTTGTAACAGAGATGTGTCGGGCGTTTGGTAATTATAAAAATCTTCATCATTTTTTACCGGCGATTCTTCTTCATACATTTCCCAAAGCCTGTCGAAGGAAAGAAATTTTTCATTTCAAATTTTATATGAAAAAAGTTTGTGTATTGCAGGCTGATTATTCCACGTGTGATGTGGATTACAAAAATTACGACCCACCACGAAACCTATCAGCTTTGCTTCCGGGATACAAGGTAGATCATGTATTTTTAAATAAGCTTACCACTTATCAGCAATTAAAAGAGCTTAAAAAAGTTAAGTACGATATTTTTGTAAATCTTTGCGAAGGATATTTAGACTGGCCTGTTCCTTCCATTGATGTAATTCATTCTCTCGAAATGCTCAACCTGCCTTTCACCGGGCCCAATTACATATTGTACGACCCTCCGAAAGAATTAATGAAATATGTAGCTTATACCTGTGGCGTTTCTACTCCACCCTATAAGATTATAAAAGAAGAAACTTCATTGAATGAAATTATTGCAGATTTGCAATTCCCAATTTTTATAAAACCGGCTAAAGCTGGTGATAGCCTTGGTATTGATGAAGCATCCTTAGTAAACAATGAAAAAGATTTATTAAATAAAACGGCTGATTTATTAAAAGAATACGAAGAAGTTTTAGCAGAAAAGTACATTGCAGGCAGGGAGTTTACGGTGTTGGTAGCTAAAATTGCAGGGCCGGGGAATAATTATAAAGTTTTTGAACCACTGGAATTTGTTTTCCCCGAAGGGAAACAATTTAAAACCTATTCCTTAAAAACTTCTGAACTTCATGAGGAATGTAATATTCCATGCACCGACAAAGCGCTTTCAAAAAAACTAAAACTGGCGGCATCAAATATTTTCAAAGCCTTTAATGGTGTAGGTTACGCCCGATTAGATTTCAGATTAAATGAGCAGAATGAAATTTACTTTCTTGAAATCAATTTTACCTGTTCTGTTTTTTATGAAAACGGCTATGAGGGTTCAGCCGATTATATTTTAATGAATGACACTGATGGTAAAAAAGGATTTTTACAACAAATAATTGCTGAAGGAATTTACAGGCATCAACAAAAACAAAAGAAATACGTCCTCAATGGAAACGCGCTTTCAGGATATGGGATTTATGCAGCAAAGCCAATATTGAGGCAGGAAATTATTTTCAAATGTGAAGAAAAAGCTCATAGGCTTGTTACCAAAAAATATGTAGAAGAAAACTGGGATGAAGATGAAATGAATAATTTCAGAAAATATGCCTGGCCGGTAAGTGACGAAGTATATATTCTTTGGGATGAAGCGCCATCTGAATGGGCGCCGCAAAATCATTCCTGCGATCCAAATACTCAATATGACGGACTGAATGTAATTGCATTGAGAGATATAAAAATGAGCGAAGAACTAACACTTGATTATACTACATTTTTGAATAATGAAATGGAGAGTTTTATTTGTAATTGCGGCTCAGAAAATTGCAAAAAAATTATACAGGGTTCAGAGCAAACATTAATAACCCGTTATAGAAATAATCAATTATAATTCTTTTATTTTGTGCCTGTTCTCAAAAAAGAGCAACTCTTTTTTGAATAATCTCCCAATATGCAAGCAATTCTCAGATGGATCAATGAATTAGACAAGAAAGTATTATTATTGATCAATAGCCACCACAATGCATTTTGGGATAAAATAATGTGGTTTGCCAGTGGAGAAACATCATGGTATCCATATTATTTTTTGCTGCTGCTTTTACTAATTTATTATTACAGAAAACAAAGTTGGTTACTGATTATTTTAATTATCCCTTTGGTGTTTTGTACAGATCAACTTGCATCAACTGTTATAAAATCTATGGAAATAAGGTTGAGGCCAAGCCATATACCCGGAATTGAAAACCTGCTACACTATGTAAACAATTACCGTGGGGGCGATTATGGATTTATTTCAGCACATGCCTGCAATGTAAGCGGGTTTACTGTTTATGCAATACTACTTACCAGGCAAAAAATTAAATGGCTTCCTTACCTTCTTTATGCATGGGCCTCATTAGTCTGTTATAGCAGAATATATCTTGGAGTTCATTTTCCCGGAGATGTAATAGCGGCCTTATTTTTTGGAAGTTGCACAGGATGGATGTTCGCTTTAATTTATCAACAATTACAAGCAAAATTTTATTCCTCAAAAGCATAAAATTAAAAGGAAGAAATTCTAACTTCTTAATTTTCTTACCCATCAATGGTTTATCTATCAATCTGAAATTTTACTCTTAAATGAAATTTATTTTTAAAGATTTATCTTTATAAACAATCAAAAAACAATATGACGAGAGAAGAGAAATTTATGAGAGAGGCTATTGCACTTTCAAGAAACGGGCTACATAGCAATGAGGGAGGCCCGTTTGGATGTATCGTGGTAAAAAATGATGAAATAATCGGAAGAGGAAATAATAAAGTTACCAGCACCAACGACCCCACTGCACACGCTGAAATTATTGCTATAAGAAATGCGTGTAAAAAACTGGGAACCTTTCAACTGGATGATTGTGAAATTTATAGTTCCTGCGAACCTTGCCCAATGTGCCTTGGCGCTATTTACTGGGCGCGCCCGGCAGTAGTTTATTATGCCAATACCCGGACTGATGCTGCAGAAATTGGATTTGATGACTCAATGATCTATGATGAAATGAAGGCTCATATTAACCAACGAAAAATTCCTGTTATTAATTTAGGAAGAGATGAGGCCCAAAAAGTTTTCAGGGAATGGATCAACAAAAAAGATAAGACCATTTATTAACTAATTTTTAATCACAATTCATTCATAATATTTTTTTCTTTAAAATTGATCTGATGAATAAAAAATCAATTGAGTAATCATTTCCACAAATAATAAATTTTCTTTTTATAAAAAACGAATTAATTCTAATAATTATGG
>DATCMY010000029.1:0-5121 GCA_036565505.1 Hanamia sp. | reverse complement strand
GAAAGAAAATTGCCGCTTAAGGAAAGTTTTTAGATTTTTTTTAGCAAAATAAAGAATCCCACCAAATAAACTGAAATAAAAAAAACCACCTCAAATTATGTTTTGAGACGGCTTCTTGATTTATTCTGATGCAAAAAGATTAAATTAATAATCAGGATTTTACATTGACTGCTTTTCTGCAGCCATCAATAGCTATCCATGGCATATACTCCAATGCGATGGCTGTATTATAGCTGTATTAAACTTAAATTTTTCAGCCTGCTTGCAGAAAATAATTTCTACAAACAGGTGAAAAACCAAACCAACCAAAATTATTTTCTTATCTTTTATCATATAATCCGACCTCAGTATAGAAAAAAGGAGATCTACTAATGAATATTAGGGTTACTATTTACTTCCGCTTGAGGAGTAGGGAAGTATTCGTGCATATTGCTGCTAAAATTTGATGCTCCCTGCTTATCACTATTTTTCAATTCGGTTGCCAGTAATCCCCATCGTCTAAGGTCATAAAACCTAAATCCTTCACGTGCAAATTCGATCATTCGCTGGTGCCTGATCTCTGCCATCATCTGGTCTTTTGAATATCCTGTGGGAAGAGCTGACAAATGAGCTCTTTCTCTTATCATATTTACATACTGGTAGGCGTTGGCTGCATCTCCCTGCTGAGTTATGGATTCTGCTAGCATTAGTAAAACATCGTCATAACGCATAGCCCTTTCATTATTGCTTGATGTATAATCAACTGCACCGCTTGCGCCAACTAATTCGTTAGACTGAGTATAATTTTGATATTTTTTCCATAGGGAAGAGTATCCAAAAAGTAATTTAAAGTCGCTAAATGGCTTATTATAAAATGTAGATCCTGGATAATTCCAGACAAGGGTTGCATACATCCTTGGGTCAAAATCTCCTGTAATGGTAAGTTCTTTCTTAAATGTATTAAATAACTTATCTGTTGGGCTCACTTCAAACCAGCCTGATACTTCGCTAGGGGCAAATTCCTCCGCAGTTGTAGATCCAAGTGATTCAGACGCATTTTCACCCGCCCAGGGGTTTGTACCTCCCACATCAGCCAGTTGAATTTCAAATACTGATTCTACATTATTTTCAGTTGTTTGCAGGAAATTATCCCCATAGTTAGCCATCAGGGCATAACTAAACGGCGCTACTGTTAATCGTTGTAAAGTTGTTTGTGCATTACTCCAATCATTAGTATAAACGTAAGATTTACCAAGGTATCCTAAGGCAGCTCCTTTTGTAGCACGCCCTGTCCACTCAGATGGCCATTTAACAGGCAAGCCTGCTGCAGCATCTGTAAAATCCTGTTTAACCTGATCCCATACGTCTGCAGCAGGTGATTTAGCTGTATAATATTCGCTCTTATCAACAGGCACATGAAGAACTAACGGTACATCGCCAAAATTTATAACAAGGTTAAAATAATTTATAGCCCTTAAAAATTTAGCTTCGGCTATATACATAGTTTTTTTTTCGTCAGTTAAGCCAGGTACATTTGGTATGTTCTCTATTAATTGATTAGACCTGAAAATTGCACGATAGGCTGCATTCCAAATACCATTTACGGTACCATTGTCTGAAGTATTTGTGAAGATCGAAAGTTGAAATAAACTTGCTACATCATTTCGTATATAAAAATCATCTCCACGTCCATTAGTTAGTTCTATACCTCTTACAGCCCAATAACCACCATCAGTGTTTTTAAATATGCCATAAGTGGCAGCAAATGCTTGATTAACATCGCCTTCTGTTTTCCAATACGTATCTGTAGTTATACCATTTGGATTTGTTAATTCTAATACCCCTTTATCGCATGATATACACACGATCATGAGTACTATTAACATATAAATCTTTTTCATATTTTGAGAATTTAGAATTATGATTGTATTGATTAAAAAGATAACTGTAAACCGGCAGATATGGTTCTGGCCAGTGGATATGCTACGTGGCCAAAATCAACACCACGGTCAAATATAGATCCAGTCCTGCCAAGATCGGGGTTATAGCCTGTATATTTAGTAAAAGTAGCAAGATTATCTGCACTCACATAGACACGCAATGATGAGATACCAATTTTAGAATTTATACTTTTTGGTAATGTGTAACCTAACTGAAGGGTTTTAATTCGGAAATAAGAGCCGTTTTCTAAAAACCTAGTTGAAGTTCTATTATTAACGTTAGGGTCGCTCGCTATAAGACGTGGAATATCAGTGTTGGTATTTTCAGGAGTCCAAGCATTTAATACTGCTGTTGAGTAATTAAAAATAAGGTTGGTGCTTTCCAGATCCTGGCGTAAACCGTTATAAATTTTATTACCGCTTGTTCCTTGGAAAAATACATTTATGTCAAAATTCTCATAGGCTGAATTTGCACCAAAACCATATTCAAATTTAGGAAAGGGACTGCCGCTGTAAACTTTGTCATTATCATTAATGATACTATCTCCGTTTTTATCAAAAAATTTAATATCTCCAGGACGTGCAGTAGGCTGTATTGGTTGTCCGTTAGTCCCTACATAACTGTTAATTTCCGCCTGCGACTGGAATATGCCAATATCTTTAATAAGGTAAAATGAAGATACGGGCCCACCAGCTTCTGTAATGGTAGTAGTAGCTCCATGGTGCGTTGGTTGGCCTCCAAAGATTTGCTGCGAGCCTGTACCTAATGCCTCGACTTTATTTTTAATGGAAGTTAATGTTCCATATACATTATAAGTTAACTTGCCAGCGTTCCCTGCATAATTAAGGCCTAATTCTACACCATGATTTAGTAATGTTCCTGCATTAACTACAGGATTTATACTTGATCCTGTAGAACCTGGTATTGGAACATTTAGTAATATATCGGTGGTTTTCTTATAAAAATAGTCAACACTACCTGTCAGGCTGTTATTAAAAAATCCAAAATCTAGCCCTAAATTTGCTGTCTCAGTACTTTCCCATTTAATATTAGGCGATGTAAAAGCTGTTTGGGTGGCGCCAAACCATTTAGTTTGCCCATCACCTATGGTATAATTGATATTTGAAGCTATGTTTGCACTGTATTGATAATCACCGATTTCCTGATTTCCAAGAACGCCATAGGTAACCCTAAGCTTTAATGTCTGGACTGATTTTGCCATTTTTTCAAAAAACTTTTCATTAGAAATATTCCAGCCCAAAGCAACTGAAGGAAAGGTTCCGTAACGGTTTGCACTACCAAAGCGTGAAGAACCATCACGCCTGATACTTGCAGATAATAGATAGCGGCTATCATAAGAATAATTAAGACGGCCTAAAACAGATACAAGTGCGCTCTGGGTTGAATTACCGCCAACATTAGCAACCCCTGCCCCGGCATCAATGGATTGGATACCATCAGGCAAATTTGTTTTACGGGCAGATAAGTAATTATATTTACTAGTTTGATACGTATATCCTCCTAAGGCCTGAATACTATGCTTGCCAAAATCTTTGGTATAGTTTAATGTGTTTTCTAACAGTACCATTACAGTTTGATTTTTAGATTCAGCAAGATCGTTTGTAGGGTGTGTAAATAAAGACCCAACTTTATATCTTTCAATGTAATCCCTTGCTGTACCAAAATTGTTGGTGTAACCAAGGTTAAACTTGTATTTTAAAGAGGGTAAAATGCTGGCTTCTGCAAAAGCATTTACGAGAATATTTGTTGATTCATAAGTAACATGCTCAAGATTTAACTGTGCAAGCGGATTGGCCACATTTACTACCGGACCATAAGCACCACCATATCCTCCCACGGCATCAGGATTATAAATATCAAACAGAGGGATCATTTTCGCAGCAGAACCTACGGGGTTACCTCCCTGTCCGCCCCAACCGCCTGCCATTTGCGTTTGTTTATCGCGGGACAGGAATACAGTTTCACCAAATTTAAAAATCCCTTTTTTGGTTTCTGATTTTACCCTTATATTGTAACGGTTAAAGTCTGTTGTTTCTACGATCCCATCTTGGGTTACATAACCTCCTGAAACACTATACTTTCCCGTTTCGCTGCCTCCGCTAACGCTCATGTCATATTGTCTGATCATTGCGTCCCTGTAAATTGCATCTTGGTAATCAGAGCCTTTACCCAAAGATTGAGCATTAGCTGCAATATCTAATCGAGGAAAACCTGCAGCATCCTGGGCAGCGTTGCTAACATTGGCCCATTGTTCTGCATTTAGGACATCTAACTTTTTAACAAGCCTTTGCACACCCATATTCGAACTAAAATTGAATACGGCTTCGCCTGCCTTACCAGACTTTGTAGTCACCAGTACCACACCATTTGCGGCTCTGGAACCATAAATGGCAGCAGCAGACGCGTCTTTTAATATGTCTATAGATTCGATATCGTTTGAGTTTAAATTGCTGATACTGCTTACCTGAACACCATCTACAATATAAAGCGGGGTAGAATTGTTTAGCGAACTTACTCCACGAATAAGTATCCTGGTTCCGGCACCGGGATTACCTCCGGATGACTCTACCGTTACACCAGCCACCCTGCCTTGCAATGTCTTGGTAACATCGCTAACACCCTGTTGCTTAAGTTCAGATCCTTTAACATGACCTATTGCACCAGTAAGGTCTTTCTTCTTTACAGTACCATAACCTACAACAACAACTTCATCCAAAGTTGCATTTTCGAATTCAAAAGTAACATTATAGGAATTGACATTTCCTATTTTAATTTCTTTCGTTTTAAATCCTAAATAGGAAAACACTAAGGTTTCTCCCGGAGATACGGATATACCGTATTTTCCGTTAAAATCTGTACTGACCCCTTTCTGGGTTCCTTTTATAAGTACGTTAACTCCTGGTACAGGCAAATTGGAGGGATCGGTAACTATCCCCGTAACTGTTTTTTGTTGGGCATAACCAGAGGCATACATTAAAGTACACATGATTAAACTCATTAAAAGATTAATTTGGTTTTTCATATAAATATAGTTTAGTTAATGTTCAAATCTATTTAAAATATCAGGATATGTTGTCCTGTTTTTATCGGTTGACTATTAGAGTTTTATGAATCTTTCATAATGAATTAGAGTTAAGTGATTAATATTCAGTGTTTCATTTTTTACCGAAATTTTATTAA
>DATCMY010000028.1:0-4038 GCA_036565505.1 Hanamia sp. | reverse complement strand
GGTGTATAAGTTATTGTATTCGATTTTCATTTGTTGCTATTTAAAATAAGGTAATAAGGTTCTGTCAAATGGACAAATCCTTTCTACTAAGGTTTTTGTGCAGTGTCGGTTCCTTAAACTGCAAAGGTTTTGCACATTCTTTAAAATTGTTGCTTTCAACGTGATGTACTTCCATTTTTATTATTTCTGATTTTTTGATTTTCGTTTAATGTTCTTAACATTATTTTATTTTTTTCATTTCACCTTAGTAGAAAAAAAATCAATCCATTCTATCGACCTTATTACCTTATTTTTTTACTTCAAAAGGATGCAAAGTCTTCTGGTAAAATTTCATGAACGTTTCATACTCTTCCTGAAAACTGACTTTACGATGATGCTCAGGTTGGTTAAGTATGTATTTACAAACTTTATCTACATCTGATTTTGATACAGAAAATGCGGAAGCAGATTGCTGCCAATTAAAATGAGCAGCACAAAGTTTATTTTCATTTATAAATTGCATGGAACTTTCTGCAACAATAGTTGCAATATTTTCTTCTGATAATTTTGGTGACCGGGAAATAAGAAAATGAACATGTTCAGGATTTGCATAGATGGAGTACAAATGCGATTCATTATTATTCACTATGCCGGTAATATATTTTTCGATTCTTTGCCTGTTTCTTTCTAATATCACGGGTATCCTGTGCATAGTAGAAAATATAAAATGAGTGTATAAGTTATTGTATTCGATTTTCATTTGTTGCTATTTAAAATAAGGTAATAAGGTTCTGTCAAACGGACAAATCCTTTCTACTAAGGTTTTTGTACAGTGTCTTTTCCTTAAACTGCAAAGGTTTTGCACATTCTTTAAAATTGTTGCTTTCAACGTGATGTACTTCCATGTTTATTATTTCTGATTTTTTTATTTAGGATTTCTTTAGTTTGAAGTTTTTACGTTAAGATTTCTGATATTGATTTTTTGTTTTTCATTTAATGTTCTTGACCTTATTTTATTTTTTTCATTTCACCTTAGTAGAAAAAAAGTCTATTCATTCTATCAACCTTATTATTTTTTTTACTACCGTTTTTTTGTTGTTCGTTTTTCCAAACGGTGATGAAATGGAATTATTAAAGCGAGGCAATAATATATCCAACTGATTTATTTTTCCGGCAATAAAAAGCAGTAGTAATTCCACAAAATATTCTTTGAAATCTTTCTTATGATTCAGGGCAGGGCTATGTATTCCCATAAATTAAGTTTCGATTTTTTTGAAATTGTTCATTAGGGGTTCTTCATGCACCATTCAATTTCACATTTCCGATTATAGAAAGACTGAAAAATTCTACTTACTATGGATACCGCAGGTTAGGTTAATAAAGATATTTTTTTTATTTAATTATCTAAACTTATTTACCAAAAAACGACAATTGGACCCGGTAATTAAAATGAGTACATTTTCAATGGGTTGAATGGCCGGGCTGATATGATGAATTCCTGTTAGTCTGATCTGAACGATTGTTTTTTTTTATTGTCTTAACATCAATTGAAAATATTACGAATTCCTATCTGAGCCTGCCAGTGTCAAAAACGAAACCTGCTGACGAAAATCACTATTCATAGTAATTGCCATCAGTGTTCCACCGGCTTTACGATCATAATTTCGTGATTTCAGAAATTCATTATTTCACATTAAATCGTACTGTTATGAAACATTTAATCTTATTAATCGCAGCAGTTATTTTTAGTAGTATGTCAGTAAAGGCGCAGGAGCCATACGAGCCGGGAAATAATCAACAATTACAATATGAAAAAAAGTTTTTTCTGTCACTTTCAGGTGGTGCCTCTCTGCCCATAGACGCTTTTGAATCAAAACATGGTAAGGATACTGTTAATTCAAAAGAGGGATTTGCCAAAACAGGCTATAATATAAATTTGAATTTCGGTTACCAGGTGGGTGAAACTTTTGGTATTGTTTCTCACTTTTGGTATTCCCAATACAAGCTGGATGTCACTGCTTTTAGCCAGGCTACAGTATCTACAGACAATTGGCAAACTTATGGAGCTCTTATAGGACCAATGCTTACATTACCTGCTGCAGAAAATTTCAATATAGATTTGAAAGCACTGGGAGGTATTGCTGAAGCATGTTCACCGGCTGTTAATGTAGATAACGCTGTCTTTTTTAATAAAAAAAAGGCTACCGCTTTTGCAGCACAATTTGGGGCAGATTTAAGGTATAATTTTAATGAGAGCGTGTTCGTAATTGGGAGTGCAGATTATAACTACATGAAACCCAAATTTGATGTTATTGCTGCTGGTGAAGGCTTTAGTCATACTGCTGCACAAAAAATAGAAGTTATTAACCTTACTGTTGGTATTGGTATTAACTTCTGATTATCTTATAACAATGAAATGAATTAGCAAAACGATGTTTTGTTATTGATAATTTATTCGGTAAAATCAGGATTAGAAATGAAGCTGTTGGCATAGGAGCTAACAGCTTTTTTATATAATGGTTTTCCAAAAGATTATTTTATATCAATCCATTGTGTCAATAGTATGGTAAGCCATGGACTGCCCTCACCAGCCATTAATCAGATTGCATTTTGTCTTTAATACATAAGCATTGATAGCAGCCTTCATCAATGTATATTCAAGTTTTATGATATATTTAAGAGTTGAGATTTAAATTATGCTAAATAAATAGATGACTTTTAGATTATAATTCTGCTACTACCTGCAAACTGTACCACCTAAGGCATTATTGTTTGATATAAAACTTTATTGTATATGAGAAAACTAATAACATTCCTGGCTGGCACTATTTTATCTTTAACTTCTTTTGCTCAATTGGCAAATGTATCCGGTAGTGTAAAAGATCGTAATGAAAGCAAACCGATACAAAATGCCGTGATAGCATTGCTTACCCCAACAGATTCTATTCTCTATAAATTTACCCGCACAGATGCCGGTGGAAAATTTATGTTGAAAAATGTAACTCCCGGTAAGTATATTTTAATGACTACTCAGCCCTATTTCGCCGATATGCTGGATAACATTGATGTGGAAAAAAATATCCAGCTTCCTCCAATAAACCTTCTTTCAAAAAGCGAATTATTGCAGGAAGTAATTGTAAAATCCGGAACTCCTTACCGTATTAAAGGCGATACCACTGTTTATACGGCTGATAGTTTTAAAGTAAGCGCTAATGCGAACGTTGGAGAATTATTGAAAAAATTACCGGGAATACAAGTTGATAAAGACGGAAAAATAACAGCTATGGGAGAAACCGTACAGAAAGTATTGGTAGATGGTGAAGAGTTTTTTGGTGATGACCCGGGTATGGCTGTTAAAAATTTAAGGGCCGATGCAGTAAAAGAAGTGCAGGTATTTGATAAGAAAAGTGACCAGGCAGAGTTTACAGGAATAGATGATGGTAAAACACAAAAGACGATCAATCTTAAATTAAAAGAAAATAGTAAGCACGGTTATTTTGGTAAAGCAGATATAGCAGCCGGTACCAAACAAAATAATGAAAACCGTTATAATTATAATTTGTTGTTCAGCTCTTTTAGAGGGAAAAGAAAACTATCTGCATTTTTATTAAATGGGAATACAGGACAGGATGGCCTTAGCTGGCAGGATGAACAAAAATATGGAGGTGATAATATAAGCGCGGACGTGAATGATAATGGCGATATAAGTTTTCAATGGATCGGGTCAAATGATGATGAACCTTATGTGGATCCGCAAAATGGATTTATAACCAATGTAAATGCCGGGCTGCAATACAGCAATAAATGGAATGATAAATATAATTTCAATCTTTCTCCTAAATATACCAGCCAGCAATATACCAATCAAAAACAAACCCTTACCAGGGCGCAAGTGGGAGATTCGGTATTGAATCAAAACTCAACTGGGGTTGATAATGTGAACAGGCATAATTTTAAGATACGGGGAATATGGGATATGAAACTTGATTCCATGAATTCATTAAAGATCACAACCAATACTGATTTTTATCATACTGAAAGCGGGAGCCTCACCAACTC
>DATCMY010000027.1:0-11433 GCA_036565505.1 Hanamia sp. | reverse complement strand
AAACCATTAAAGAAAGCTGGATGGAAGGCGGTCTGATTACAACAACGCCAAATGGATATGGAGCCTGGATAACAGGCCCCGGAGGTACATCAGCAGGTTTTGATGCTTCATCATCATCACCTTCCATGAAAACCTATTCGCCAGCTACTGATACCTGGGTTACTGTTGGTAATCCAACCACCACCTCTATACACAACGACAATGGATACATGATATTTGTAAGAGGAGATAGGTCTGTTGTTAACGCTTTTGGAGCCAATAGTGCCGCAGTACCTACCAACTTAAGGTCTAAAGGAACTTTGCTAACCGGTACGCTTCCGGCTATCAATGTACCTGCGGGGAAATACCAGTCGATAGGCAACCCTTATGCTTCGAGAATAGAATTTAGTAAATTAAGCAGAACCAGTGTTGATAATGTGTTCTATGTATGGGATCCGTTATTATATGGTACTATTGGATATGGAGGTTATCAAACCCTTTCCGGAACCAATAATTATCAACCTACCGCGCCCAATGGCGGAACCGCTGGTTATCAATTAGGTGTTTCTTATCCTTATATAGAATCAGGTCAGGCATTTTTTGTACACAATTTTTCCGGATCAGATGGTACGGTAACTTTTTCAGAAAATGTAAAAGCCACGGGTAACCGTTTGGTAAACCGTCCTGCTTCGGTTTTAACACAAAGAGAGTTTTTTAGGGTTTACTTGTATACCAACACAGGCCTTATAGCCGATGGTAATGCCGTAGCCTTTGATAATAATTTTGCAAATGCCATTGATGCAGATGATGCAATGAAGGTAACGAATAGCGGAGAGAATTTTGGTATTAAACGTGCCGGAAAAATACTGGCAGTGGAAGCCCGCAGCCCGGTAGAAGCAAGTGATACGATATTTTATAACCTTAATAATTTTGGAAGAAAAACCTATCAATTGCATTTTGCACCGGAAAACATGCGTGGAAGCGGTTTGAGTGCCAAATTAATAGATAAATACTTAAAGACAAGTACTCTGGTAAATCTTGATGATACAAGTACCGTTGCGATAACCGTAAACGCAGATGCGGCATCAGCAGCAGCAGATAGATTGATGGTAGTTTTTACACCGATGGCGGCCTTGCCGGTAACCTTTACTTCAGTAAAAGCCTATCGCCAGGATAATAATATTATTGTGGAATGGAGTGTAGAAAATGAAAGTAATATGAAGGAGTATGAAGTGGAGAAATCATTGGATGGCAATAGTTTCAAAAAAGTGGCAACGGTAGCAGCTATAAATGGTTTAGCTAATAATTATAATTGGATGGACTCGAATTCAAAATCGGGATATAATTATTACAGGATCAAAAGTGTGGACATAAATGGAAAAACAAATTATACGGCGGTGGTAAAAGTATTGGTTGGAAAATCAGGATCAGAAATAACGGTATATCCCAATCCTATAATTGATGGAATCATTAATATACAATTGAACAACCAACCGGCAGGGGTTTACAAGATGCGTGTATTGAATCAATTGGGACAGCTAATTTTATCCAAACAAATTATTCATAGTGAAGGAAGCAGTAATGAAGTTATCCAGTTAAATAAATATGCCCCTTATGGCATTTATCAATTAGAAGTAATAAAACCTGGCGATACGCCAAAAAATATAAAAGTAATTTATTAGACAAGACATATTGTAAATGTTTATAAAGTATATTGTTTCTAATATCATTATATTTCCATTAAAAACTTTTAAAATGTAGCAATAAGTAGAGTTGATTCTTGATTTTTCTAATACTAATAATTGTCTGACCAAGTTTTAATAATTGGCATACAATAATATTATACTACTAAGCGTTAATGCTTATGTTATGGATATCCTGATGTTTTATTTTAAATAATCAAGGTCTGTTAAAATTCATCCAATGAAAAAGGGAGATCTTTTACTTTTACATTCTATTTTACCTGCTCGGGTATCCTTTTACCGGACTCCTCCAAATTCTGCTTCAGATGGCGGATTTAAAAAAGTCATTAATTCTTTTACTTCCAAAGGTTTCAACACAATTAATTCAGTAAAAGAAACATTTCAACAAAGGTTATTTCAGATTTTTTTATGTAGTTTTTTTTGTAGGTTTCCAGCTTTATTGCCCTCTAAAAAAATAATCATCGTTGCAATTTTTACACTCTTTTTTACAAATAAAATTTTAGCTGATTATACTATAAGTACCGGTACAACTACTGACCCTGCAACAACACCAGCTTTACTAAATGCCACTGGTATAATTTCAATTTATGGTACTATGGCCATTAATTCCAATGTTACATTCACCAGTACCACACCACTTACTGTTCTTATCTATGGTGCATATGGGCAAATTTATTGGTATTCTAATGTCAGCCTTATTTTCCCTGCGGGTAGTACTATCACTTTCATAAATAACCCTACAGCTCCACCCGGCCTTCAGCCAACATCAGGTAGTGCTTCAAAACTTTTTCAAATTGGTACTGTAAAATATGCTTCTACTAATGACAATTCGAATAATGTTGCGTATTCTTTTTCTCAATTGAATAGTATTGGTGGTACACCTAAGGTTAACCCATCTACTACTACCCCTATAGTTTGTTTTGGTTCTTCTATAAATCTTTCTGCTAACCCATTAATACCTGCAGGTGATATTATAAAAATAAACTGGATTGTTTCTCCTGTTTCAGGTACTTTCAGCGACAATAATTCAAGTACTGCAACAAACACTACTCTGTCAGGTTTAGCTGTAAACACTTATACAGACACATGTCAGTTATACACCGTTACTGGCGCAGGTAATTATGTTCTTGTAGCTAGTCAGGTTATTACAATTACTGTAAATTCATTACCTGCGATAACAGGCACTCTAAGTGTATGTGCCGGGTCAACTACGCAATTAACCGGCTCAAATACCGCAGCTGCCTCCAGTCCATGGGTATCAGCATCAACAGGTGTTGCTACGGTAAACAGTACAGGTTTAGTAACCGCGGTTGCTGCAGGCACCAGTGTAGTAACTTATACAAACAACAATGGATGTAGTATAACCGCAACAGTAACTGTAAATACCCCCCCGTCTGCAACTATTTCCTTTACGGGAAGCCCTTATTGTTACAATACAGGTAATGCAAACGTTACATTTTCAGGTACCGCTGGAGGAACTTTTTCCGCTTTACCTGCCGGTGCATCAATCAATACAGCTAATGGGACAGTTGATTTGGCCGCAAGCAACCCCGGAATGTATACTGTAGCCTACTCTATAGCAGCTTCAGGGGGATGTGCATTATATACTACCAGCGCCGCAATTACAATAAATCCCGATACATGGATTGGTGTTACAAGTCCAGACTGGAGTACGCCGGGTAATTGGGCAGCTACTTATACAAATACGTGCCCTGTTGTTACTATTCTGGGAGGGGTTCCCTATCATCCTTTAATTAATTCCGGAATAGTTTCCATTCAGAGTTTAATTATTAATTCAGGGGCAAATCTGACTTTTACTAATTCTACATTACAAATTTCTGGTTCAATAACAAATTCAGGCACTTTCGATGGCAGCAATGGTACCCTGGAAATGAATGGTTCTGCCGCTCAAACGATTGCGGGTAGTATGTTTGCTAATAAGACCCTAAAAAATTTAATAGTAAGCAACACCGGTACCGGGCTTTCAGTTTCTTCTACAGCCAATGATACTTTAAAAATTTCAGGAACCTTATCTTTTGGAAACGTGAACAGTGATTTAAATACGGGTGATAACATAGATCTTGTATCAGATTCAATTGCTACAGCCAATGTGGGGATGGTAAATCCGGGAAACATAATTACGGGAAAAGTAATCGCTGAGCGGTACATACCTACAGGTAAAAACCATGGAAGGGGTTGGCAATTGTTAGCAGTGCCCACCAACAGCCAAACCATTAAAGAAAGCTGGATGGAAGGCGGTCTGATTACAACAACGCCAAATGGATATGGAGCCTGGATAACAGGCCCCGGAGGTACATCAGCAGGTTTTGATGCTTCATCATCATTACCTGCCATGAAAACCTATTCACCAGCTACGGATTCCTGGGTTACGGTTGGCAATCCAACCACCACCCCTATACACAACGATAATGGATACATGATATTTGTAAGAGGAGACAGGTCTGTTGTTAACGCTTTTGGAGCCAATAGCGCCGCAGTGCCTACCAACTTAAGGTCAAATGGGACTTTATTAACCGGAACGCTTCCAGCCATAAGTGCGCCAGCAGGAAAATATCAAACAATAGGTAACCCATATGCTTCACGTATTGAATTCAGTAAGCTCACGTGTACGAATGTTGACAATGTGTTCTATGTATGGGATCCCTTATTATATGGGGTTAGCGGATATGGAGGTTATCAAACCCTTTCGGGAACCAATAGTTACCAGCCTACTATATCCTCATCCTATTATCAATTAGGCGTTTCCTACCCCTATATAGAATCGGGCCAGGCCTTTCTTGTACACAATATCACCGGAACAGACGGTACGGTTACCTTTACTGAGAATGCAAAAGCCACGGGAAACCGTTTAGTAAACCGCCCGGGTTTGGTTTTAACACAAAGGCAGTTTTTCAGGGTGTATTTATATAATAATACGGGGCAGATTGCCGATGGAAATGCAGTAGCCTTCGATAATAATTTTGTAAATGCCATTGATGGAAATGATGCAATGAAGATAACGAATAGCGGAGAGAATTTCGGTATTAAACGTGCCGGAAAAATACTGGCGGTAGAAGCCCGCAGCCCGGTAGCAACCACTGATACCATTTTTTATAACCTCAGTAATTTTGGAAGAAAAACCTACCAATTGCATTTTGCACCGGGAAATATGCGAGGAAGCGGATTAAGAGCATACTTAATAGATAAATATTTAAAGACCAGTACGCAGGTAAATCTAGATGATACCAGCACCGTAGCAATAACCATAAACGCAGATGCAGCCTCATCAGCAGCAGATAGATTGATGGTGGTATTTTCACCGATGACGGCGTTGCCGGTAACCTTTACTTCAGTAAAAGCCTATCACCAGGATCATAATATTATTGTGGAATGGAGTGTAGAAAATGAAAGCAATATGCAGCAATATGAGGTGGAGAAATCATCAGATGGCAACAGTTTCACAAAAGTGGCAACGGTTGCGGCTATAAACGGTGTAGCAAATAATTATCAATGGCTTGATCAGAATATAACATCAGGATATAATTATTACAGGATCAAAAGTGTTGACATAAATGGAAAAACAAATTATACACAGGTGGTAAAAGTATTGATTGGAAAATCAGAATCAGAAATAACAGTTTATCCAAATCCTATAATTGATGGAACCATTAATATACAATTGAACAATCAGCCCGCGGGACTTTATGAAATAAAATTAATCAATCCATTAGGCCAGGAAATTATTTCAAAAAAAATCATTCATACCGGTAACAACACTACAGAAACCATTGAGTTAAATACCAGGCCAGCAAAAGGAGTTTATCAATTAAAAGTAATAAAACCGGATGGAAGTGAACAAGTGAACAGGGTTTTGTATTAATTGATATTCAAATATCTTTTACAGAATTTGTAAATTTTTTTTTTGGTGGGACATTTATCAGGATGTGATTTCATAATTACTAATTAAATAAAAATATTTAGCAACTAATATTTTGGTTGAAGTATAGCAGAATTATTGAAAAATGAAGTGTCTTATCCAAAAAGGCAAAATAATAAATTCAGCCAAATTTAATTATCAATTCATATAAATTATTGGGAATCAACTTTTCCCAACAATGTAAAAATATCCCCATCATATATTTTATTCCACGAGGTTATAATATGGAAAAGCCTTTTGGCACAGTTATATGTTAGTAATAGAAAAAATAATTTCTATGAAAAAATATTTAATAGTATTGGCTGGAATTTTTATGCTTTCAAGTTGTGTTGCAAAAAGGTATTTAACTCAATCGCAGGAAACAGTTGCTTCTTTAAGGGAAGACAGCACACATCTCGCCAATCGCATTACCGATCTTCAAAATAATATTACAGAACTGCAAAATCATATTTCGGCTTTGAAAGGAAGTATTGGAGATATGAATCAAAAGATCACAAATCTTAATGATCAGAATAGTCAGCTCGGAGAACTGACCGCTGAACAACAAAGTAAATTGACGCAAAGCCAAAAAGATTTACTGATGCAGCAAAAAAGATTGCAGCAGTTGCAGGCCTTATTGCAACAACAAAAGACGCAGTCTGAGGATCTTAAAAATAAAATGGCCGAAGCGCTAAAAGGATTTAATTCCAATGATCTTTCCGTTTACCAAAAAGATGGGAAAGTTTATGTGAGCCTTTCTGAAAATTTATTATTCCCTTCGGGAAGCGCTGTGGTAAATCCAAAAGGCGTAGATGCATTGTCTAAACTTGCCGCTGTGCTCAATTTAAATCCGGATGTGTCTGTTAATATTGAAGGCCATACAGATAGTATTCCTATCCGTGGAAAATACCAGGATAACTGGGATTTGAGTACAGCCCGTGCCAATTCTATTGTTCGTGTTCTAGTAAATAATTACAAAGTGAATCCGAAAAGTGTTACTTCATCAGGCCATAGTTATTTTGATCCTGTTGCTACTAATTCCACTTCGGAAGGAAGAGCAAAAAACAGGAGAACTGATATTATTCTTTCGCCTAAGCTGGAAGAAATGTATAAGTTGCTTGACATGCAATAAGCAGGGGATACTTTATTTAATCAGGTCAAATATCCGGGTTCTAAAATCAGCGATCAGGTAATAGAACCCGGCTTGTTTTTGAAAATAGTTTACCTCCATTTTTTCTGATGGAGTCTTTTTTATATGATCAAAAATCCATTTAATATGATTTTCTTTTTGCTATTTTATTATTAACCAAATTTGCTCTATTGTTAATTTTTCGGCTTTCTTCATAATTACGCTTACCTTACATCTTCGTTTCTTCGTGTAGTATATCAACTTAATAAATGCACACAACTAATACACCCAAAATACTTTCTAAAAACCTTTTCCCTGTTGTAGGCATTGGTGCATCTGCAGGGGGATTGGAAGCCTTTAAAAAACTGATAAAAGCTATACCTGAAAATTCCGGGATGGCTTACATTCTTGTACAGCATTTACATCCCGAACATGAAAGCGCCCTGCCTGAAATTTTACAAAGGGTAACTAAAATTCCTGTTGTAGAAATACGCGATAATGTACATGTAGATCGAGATCATATCTATGTTATTCCTTCTAATAAAATGCTTGTTGCAACGGATGGCGTTTTAAAACTGAGCCCGAGATCTGCAAAAGACAGGTTGAACTTGCCCATAGATATTTTCTTTTCATCTCTTGCAGAAGTGCACCAGAGCCATGCAATAGGTGTTATATTATCAGGCACCGGTGCAGATGGCACTGTAGGTTTAAAAGATATAAAGGACCATGGTGGCCTTACTTTCGCCCAGGACACTTCTTCTGCTTCTTATGACGGTATGCCGCAACATGCAATTGATGCAGCGGTTATTGATTTCATTCTTCCGCCCGAAAAGATTCCTGAAAGATTGATGGAGCTACAACAATCTTTTTCTATTTCTTCTTCCGCAGATGAACTTACTCCAAAAGATAACACAATTGAAGATGGATTCAGGCAAATACTCGCATTGCTCAAAGTTCGCGTGGGTGTTGATTTCAGTTTTTACAAACAAACCACCATACGCAGGCGTATCATTCGACGGATGATAATTCTTAAATTAGAAAATATTTCGGATTACCTTGATTACCTGAAAAAAAATAAACCGGAACAGGATATTTTATTCCAGGATTTGTTGATACCGGTAACTTCTTTTTTTCGTGACTCAATAACCTTCGACACTTTATGTGAAACGGTTTTTCCGGAAATTTTAAAAAATAAATCCGTCAGTAATCCATTGCGCTTATGGGTAGCGGGTTGCTCCACGGGGCAAGAGGCATATTCAATGGCAATATGCCTTCACGAATATTTAAGCGACCATAATTCCAATAGTAAAGTTCAGATCTTTGCAACCGATATTTCTGAGAAATCTATAAATAAGGCAAGAAGCGGTATCTATTCAAAAAAAGAAATGGAAGAGATTTCAGAAAACCGTTTGTATCAATTTTTTAATAAAACAGATGGACATTACCAGGTAAAAAAACCGGTAAGGGATATGTGTGTTTTTGCTGTGCACAATTTTTTAAAAGATCCGCCCTTCGCGAATTTGGATTTGATCAGTTGCCGCAATGTGCTTATTTACCTTGAACCTTTTCTGCAAAAAAAAGCGTTCACCATGTTTCATTATGCGCTTAATGAAAAAGGAATTTTATTGTTGGGCAAATCGGAAACTACCGGAAACTCTTCCGACCTTTTTATTCCTTTTGGGAAAAAGGATAAATTATATACCAGGAAATCTGTGCCGGGAAGATTTACGAATATCGCCAGAGAACGCAGAGAAACAACTTTCAATGACAAGAATTATTTTTTGCGCAGCAAAGAAGGAAAAATAGGTGATTTTCAAAAAAACGCGGATGAGATCTTGCTTTCAAAATACACGCCGGTGGGTGTGGTGGTAAATGACCAGTTTGACATTGTACAATTTCGTGGTTTTACAGGCGAATTCTTAGAACCTTCACCTGGCAAAGCAAGTTTGAATGTATTGAAAATGGCAAAAGAAGGTTTGGCTTTCGAAATCCGAAATGCATTGTACAAAGCAAAAACTACCAGCGAACCATTCCTCAAAGAAGGCATTGTGATAAACAATGGAAAAAAATGGGTAAGTATTGAAGTGATTCCATTATTGAATACTATTGATTTGCATTTTTTGATCCTTTTTAGAGACCAGGTATCAGGAGAGAGCGATCAGCAATCAGCTATCAGCAAGGGAAAAGGCATTGCTGCAAAAATTAAAAAAGAAGAAAAAGATATTCGCATTCAGCATTTAGAAAAAGAATTGGCACGGGCACGGGAAGATATGCGCAGCATTACAGAAGACCAGGAAGCTGCCAATGAAGAACTGCAAAGCTCTAATGAAGAATTGCTGAGCGGCAGCGAAGAATTGCAAAGCCTGAATGAAGAACTGGAAACCAGCAAAGAAGAATTGCAAAGCACCAACGAGGAGTTGATTACTGTAAATCAGGAACTCTACGACCGCAATGAAGAACTGAACCAAAGCCGAAAGTTTGCCGAAGCCACTATCTCTATACTTCACGAATCGCTGCTGGTACTTGATAAAAACTTTCGCATAAAAAGCGCCAACAAATCTTTTTATAAAAATTTCCAGATAACGGAAGATGAAACACTTGGAAAAATTTTATTTGAATTGCAGGATAATGGCTGGGATATTCCCGGGTTGCGCAAAGAATTGGGAAAAATTCAGAAAGAAAAAGAAAAGATGGTAGAGGTGGAAATAGCATTTACATTTCCTGCCATCGGTGAACGTTTCATCTGTTTTAATATACAACCAATACACAGTGAAAGCGGCGAGCAATTGATTTTATTAGCTTTGGATGATATTACTTCAAGAAAAGATGCAGAGCAAATACTTAAAGAAAAGGCGAGTGGACTTCTAAAGGAACGCCAGATGCTTCACAATTATTTTATGCAAACACCCGCCCTGCTTTGCATTTTAAAAGGGCCTGAACATGTTTTTGAATTAGCTAATCCGCTTTATCATGAATTTACCGGCAATCGTAATTTGACAGGTAAAAAATTAATAGAAGCCTTGCCGGAATTAAAAGGCCAGGGTTTCGTAGAAATATTAGATAAAGTATATAAAACAGGAGAGCCTTTTACTGGTACAGAAATACCTGCTTCTATTGAAAGAAAAAGAGGAAAACCAGAACAGCTCTACACTAATATAAATTACCAGGCAATTAAGGATGCACAGGGCAAAACAGAGGATATTTTGGCCTTTGCTTATGATGTTACAGAACAGGTAATGGCCCGCAAACAATTGGAACGAAATGCCGAAATGATTGAAAGCCTGTACATGCATGCCCCTGCATTTATATGTACATTAAGAGGCCCTGAATTTGTGTATGAATTAGTGAATCCGGAATATCAAAAACTATATGGAACGCGGAAATTATTGGGCAAGAAAATTATTGATGCGCTGCCTGAATTGAAAGGAACCGGAATTATAGAGTTGCTGGATAATGTATATACAACCGGCATACCTTATGTGGCAACAGAAAAGCTTTTATATATATCACGCGATGAAGGCAAAGCGCCTGAGGCTACTTATGTTAATTTTTCTTACCAACCAATATATAACCTGGAAAGAGAAATTGACGGCATACTGGTATTTGGTTATGAAGTAACACAGCAGGTACTTGCAAAGAAACAAAGTGAAGAAAATTTGAGAATGATATTAGAATCAATTCGCCAGATTACTGTAACATTATCAGCCGATGGTAACATTACTTTTTTCAATCAATATTTTCTTGAATACTCAGGTTTGTCATTCGAGGAAGCAATAGTTGAAAGAGAATGGAAACATATAGTGCATCCCGAAGATCTGGCAGAAGTTATTAAAGCCGGGCAACATTCCCTGACAACCGGTGAAGATTTTTACAACGAAATAAGGTTGAGAAGAGAAATTGATGGTATGTACCGTTGGCATTTAGCCCGGGCCACGGCTATAAAAGATAACGGGAGTAAAATAATTTCCTGGGTAGGTTCTGCTACTGATATTCATGATCAGAAAATAAAGGAGCAGAAGAAAGATGAATTCATCAGCATTGCGAGCCATGAAATGAAAACCCCGCTTACCACGGCTAAAGCCTATTTACAGTTGATAGAACTTGAACTTGCCATGGATTCAAAAAAAGAAATCGCCGGCCTTTATGCAAAAAAAGCAAGCCTTTCTATTACAAGGCTCAATGAATTGATATCCGAATTATTGGACGTAAGTAAAATACAATCCGGCAAATTAAATTATCATATTACTACTTTTAATTTCAATGATATGATTGATAGTACCATTGAGGATATTCAATATTCTTCTCCAAAATCTGTTATAATAAAAACAGGCAAGGTTGACCAGGAAGTGTCAGGAGATAAAGACAGGTTGCAGCAGGTAATTATTAATTTATTGAATAATGCTATAAAATATTCACTTGATACGCGGGGAAAGATTATTATTAATTTGGAGCAGAAAAGCAATCAGATAATAGTTTCGGTAAAAGACAATGGCATCGGAATTTCCAAACAAAATCTTGAAAAAATATTTGATAAGTATTATCGTGTGATAGATCATACAATAGAATCACAGGGATTAGGTATTGGCTTGTTTATTTCTTATGAAATTATTCAACGGCATCAAGGTAAACTTTGGGTGGAGAGTGAGCCGGGAAAAGGAAGTACATTTTATTTTACATTACCGGTACAGCCACATTCCGTTCAGGAC
>DATCMY010000026.1:0-9335 GCA_036565505.1 Hanamia sp. | reverse complement strand
AAATGCAATCTCTACGTCTTAATGCACTTCACGAACTTTTCTCCAATTCCAAAATTTTGGAGGTACCACCTTCTAAAAAAATTACCAGTTTTTTTGGAGAAAATGTTTTCGATTTAAAAAAAGCCAGGGAATTTATGAGCGATGAAGCTTATAAAAGTCTTTTATCTTCCATTAAAAATCAAACAAAAATTGATAGAAAAATGGGAGACCAGATTGCTTCAGCTTTAAAAGGATGGGCTGAATCAAAAAACGTAACTCACTTTACTCATTGGTTTCAACCACTTACTGGTGCCACTGCAGAAAAACATGACTCCTTTTTTACCCTTAAAGGTGATGGAACTGCTTTAGAAGAGTTTGATGGCGCTGCGCTTATTCAACAAGAACCAGATGCTTCTTCTTTCCCAAGTGGTGGGATAAGAGCAACTTTTGAAGCGAGGGGTTATACTGCATGGGATCCTTCATCACCTCCATTTATTATGGAAATTGGCAATGGTAAAACTTTATGTATTCCAACTATTTTTGTTGCTTACACTGGTGAATCACTGGATGCAAAAACGCCATTATTAAAAGCATCAGTTGCACTTGAAAAAGCCGCAGTAGATGTGTGTCAATATTTTGATAAAAACATCACTTCTGTAACTCCCACTTTGGGTTGGGAACAGGAATATTTTGTAATAGATTCAGCTATTGCCAGTGGCCGACCTGATCTTACAATGACCGGCCGTACAGTATTTGGCCATGCACCTGCAAAAGGGCAGCAATTGGAAGATCATTATTTTGGTGCAATACCCGAAAGAGTATATTCATTTATGAGAGATTTTGAAGAGGAAGCCTACAAATTGGGTATTCCGCTTCGCACCAGGCATAATGAGGTAGCACCTTCTCAATTTGAATGCGCTCCTATTTTTGAAGAAGTAAACCTTGCTGTAGATCATAATATTTTGCTAATGGATGTAATGAGCCGGGTAGCAAAAAGGCATAATCTTATTGTTTTACTTCATGAAAAACCATTTGCAAAAATTAATGGAAGTGGAAAGCATAATAACTGGAGCCTTGCTACAAATACAGGTGTAAATCTGCTTGCTCCTGGTAAAACACCCAAAACAAATTTCATGTTTCTTGCTTTTTTTGTGAACATTATTAAAGCAGTACATGATTATGCAGATTTATTAAGAGCCTCTATCGCCAGTGCAGGCAACGACCACAGGTTGGGCGCCAACGAAGCACCACCAGCTATCATTTCTATTTTTATAGGAAAATATTTAACAGATGTATTGAATGAGGTAGAAAAACGCGTAGGAGTCAATTTTGATGAACAGGATGAAGCCATGTTAAAACTGGATATTCATAAAAGTATTCCGGAATTGATGCTGGACAACACAGACAGAAACCGTACCTCTCCTTTTGCATTTACAGGAAATAAATTCGAATTTAGAGCAGTTGGTTCTTCAGAGAATTGCGCAGCTCCTATGACAGTATTGAATACTATTTTGAGTGAAACACTTACTCAGTTTAAAATAGATGTTGACGCATTGATAGAAAATGGGGAAAAGAAAGAAATCGCTTTGATGCAGATCATTCAAAAATATATTGTTGAAAGCAAAACTATTTTATTTGAAGGTGATGGATATAGTGAAGCATGGGAAAAAGAAGCTGAAAAAAGAGGACTTCCAAATGTAAAAACAACACCTCTTGCACTTGATGCATTCGTGACCGAAAAATCAAAAAAGGTTTTTTCAAAACATAATATTTATACAAAAGTCGAACTTGAAGCAAGGCACGAAATTTTGCTTGAGAATTACACAAAGAAAATACAAATAGAAGCAAGGGTAATCGGAGACCTGGCAAGTACTTATGTATTGCCTGCGGCCATAAAATATCAAAATGTTTTAATAAAAAATATTAAGGGATTAAAAGAAATAGGATATGATGAAGCCAGTTATGCTTCTCAAAAACAAATTGTCCAAAAAATTTCTGAACATATCAATGTTATTAATACCCAGGTAAAAAGCATGATAGATGCAAGAAAAGTTGCAAATGAAATTGGAGATTCAAGAGAAAAAGCCATTGCTTATTGCGATGATGTTAAGAAACATTTTGATGAAATAAGGTATCATGTAGATAAGCTGGAACTTTTAGTTGATGATGAATACTGGCAATTACCAAAATATAGAGAATTGCTATTTTTGAGATAACAGTGAATGTTAATCAGGAAACCGTTCAGAAAAGAATTTCCCACATTTTATATTTCATGTTTATTTAAACCCCTTGTTAAAAAGGGGTTTTTTTATTTAACAATATGCCTTTTAAACTCTGTCTTCCTTTTATCATCTATCAGGAGTAACAAAAAATTATATTAACATGAAAAAATTATCAGCTATCGTTATAGCATTCAGTTTTTTTGCGCTGAATGCGAACGCACAGGTTAAAAGAAATGTAACCCCATCACAAAAAATTCAGAGAGATTCAACCCGCAAAAAAATGAATGGAAAAATGATGAAAGACCTTAACCTAAGCCCTTCGCAGCAGGCCCAGATGAAAGAATTTCACCTAAACATGAAGCAATAAATGGATGCAATAAAAAATGACGCAAGCCTAACGCCAGAGCAAAAAAAAGCTAAAATGAAAGAATTGCATCAAACTCAAAGACAAACCATGAATTCCATTTTAACTCCCGAACAACAAGAAAAAATGAAAGCTCAGAGAAAAGAATGGAGAGAGAAAAATAAGGGCAAGAATTGGAACGGCAAGAAAACCCCTAACTCATCAAATGCGCTTAATGAAAAAAGTGCAACACAATAATTGAGGCATAATTTCATAAAAAATACCGGCTCAATTTCTTGAACCGGTATTTTTTTAAAAGGATTATTATTTTAAACAGTAACCATTTCCGGAGAAGTAATTTCATTCCTAAAAACTACAGTTTTATCAAACACATCAACCAAAACCGGTTTGGTTTTATCTATCGTTCCACTCAACAATTTTTTACTCAATTCATTTACAATTTGTTTTTGAATCAACCGTTTCAACGGGCGTGCACCAAATTGAGGATCAAAACCATTTTCAGCCAAATAATCAAGTGTATAATCTGTAAATTCGAGAGTTACACCGCTTTTAGCCAGTTGTTCTTTAAGGTCATGGAGTTGAATTTTTATAATTCCCTTGATATCATTAAGCATCAATGGTTGAAACATAATTACTTCATCAATCCTGTTCAGGAATTCAGGGCGAATGGTTTGTCTTAATAAATCCAACACTTCCCGTTTTGTATTTTCTACTATTTCCTCTTTATTTTTTTCATTTACACTTTCAAAGTTAGCCTGTATAATATGACTACCCATATTGCTGGTCATAATGATGATGGTATTTTTAAAATTAACCACTCTACCTTTATTATCGGTTAATCTTCCATCGTCCAAAACTTGCAATAAAATATTAAAAACATCGGGATGTGCCTTTTCAATTTCATCTAATAAAATTACACTGTATGGCTTACGTCTTACTGCTTCAGTAAGTTGACCACCTTCTTCATAACCCACATATCCCGGAGGCGCACCTACCAACCTGCTAACTGAATGTTTTTCCTGGTATTCACTCATGTCTATACGGGTTATCATGCTATCATCATCAAAAAGATAATCTGCCAAAGCCTTGGCTAATTCTGTTTTTCCAACACCGGTAGTTCCAAGGAATATAAATGAACCTATAGGTTTTTTAGGATCATGCAAACCCGCGCTGCTCCTGCGAACCGCATCTGCAACTGCTTCAATGGCTTCATCCTGTCCCACTACACGTTTGTGCAATTCATCCTCAAGATTCAATAATTTATCCTTTTCACTTTGCAGCATTTTATTCACTGGTATACCGGTAGATTTCGCAACACTTTCTGCAATATCCTCAGCATCTACTTCTTCTTTAAGTAATCTCTTTTCGCTGATCGCATCAAGTTCTAAAGTATATTCAGCAATCAATTTTTCCTGGTTTTGTAATTTACCATACCGTATTTCTGCCACTTTCCCATAGTCACCTTCACGCTCGGCTTTTTCAGCAGCCATTTTTAAATTTTCCATTTCAGCTTTTGCATTCTGCACTTTTTCCACCAGTTCTTTTTCCTGTTGCCACTTTGCTTTAAACGTATCTCTTTCCACAGAAAGATTGGAAATTTCTGTATTCAGTTCTTTTAATTTTACTTCATCTTTTTCTCTTTTAATGGCTTCTCTTTCAATTTCCAATTGCCTGATTGCCCTTTCCAGTTTATCCAGGTCTTCTGGCATAGAATTCATTTCCAGCCTTAGTTTAGCGGCGCTTTCATCAATAAGATCAATGGCTTTATCTGGTAAAAATCGATCGGTAATATACCGGTGCGATAATTCCACAGCTGCAATAATGGCTTCATCTTTTATGCGTACATGATGATGCGTTTCGTACCTATCTTTTAATCCCCGTAATATAGAAATGGCATCTTCCACACTGGGTTCATCTACCATTACTTTTTGAAATCTCCGCTCAAGCGCTTTATCTTTTTCAAAAAATTTCTGATACTCATTTAGAGTTGTAGCACCAATTGCTCTAAGTTCTCCCCTCGCCAATGCAGGTTTCAAAATATTAGCTGCATCCATAGCCCCTTCTCCGCCACCAGCTCCTACCAATGTATGTATTTCATCAATGAACATAATAATTTCTCCATCACTATCACCTACTTCTTTAATTACAGATTTTAATCTTTCTTCAAATTCACCTTTATATTTTGCGCCAGCAATTAATTGACCCATATCAAGCGCAAAAATGATTTTTGATTTTAAGTTTTCAGGCACATCCCCGCTGATGATTCTGATTGCTAAACCCTCTACTATAGCTGTTTTACCAACACCAGGCTCTCCCACCAAAATTGGATTATTCTTAGTCCGCCTTGATAAAATATGCAATGTCCTTCTTATCTCTTCATCACGGCCAATAACAGGATCAAGCTTATTGCTCCTGGCAAGTTCATTAAGATTCTTAGCATATTTATTTAAAGCGTTAAATTGTGTTTCCGAAGTTTGAGAAGAAACCGTTGATCCCTTTTTAAGATCTTTGATCGCGGCTATCAATCCTTTTTCTGTTAATCCCGCATCTTTTAAAATTTTAGCAGAATTATCATTCCCCTGAACAATGGCAAGCAACAAATGTTCTACACTTACAAAGTCATCACCAAAAGTTTTTAATGAGGCCGTTGCCCGCAACATTACATTATTCATATCGCGGCTAATGACCTGGGCAGGCTCACCTTCTCCCATTTTTGGAAGTTTTTTGAGGCTTTCATCTACTTTACTTTCTACAAAATTTACGTTTACATTATTTTTTTTCAAAAGAAAATCAACAGGACTGTCCTCATCAGTAAGTAACGCTTTCAATAAATGCTCTACTTCTATATTAGGATTCTTTTCATTAAAAGCAACCTGCTGTGCTTTCTGAAATATTTCCTGCGATTTTATCGTTAAATTACTCGGATTCATAAATAATTGTTTGATTGAATTAAACTAGAACCACAAATACTACTCCAACAAAATTAAGAAAGTCATTATGTCTTTGAAGTACAATCAAATCTGCCTCAAATGCAGTCTAATATTTACTTTGCTGCTATTATTTCAGGCTAAAAAAGAAAAGTACATTTGCATTCTTTCATGCTGACAAAAAAAAATCATACTGCATTTATAAAAGTTACAGCAAAATCTTTAGGTTTTGATTATTGCGGAATTGCCAAAGCACAACGACTTGATGAAGATGCCCGCAGGCTTGAAAGTTGGTTAAATAAAGGGTTTCATGGAAGTATGGAATACATGAATAATTATTTTGACCTCAGAATTGATCCGACAAAATTAGTTCCCGGAGCAAAATCTGTAATTACTTTATTGCTGAATTATTATCCTGCCCAACAACAAAATCCGGATGCGCCGCAGGTTTCAAAATATGCATATGGAAAAGATTACCATGAAGTGATAAAAAGTAAACTCAAGATTTTTCTGCAATTATTAAAAGATAATATTGGAGAAATAAACGGAAGAGGATTTACCGATAGCGCTCCGGTTCTTGAAAGAAGTTGGGCGCAAAAAAGCGGGTTGGGTTGGGTTGGCAAAAATGGAAATTTGATTACAAAAGAAAATGGTTCCTTTTTTTTTATTGCTACTTTAATAACAGATTTGGAATTAGAAGTTGATGATTCATTTGCAAAAGATTATTGCGGCACTTGCACAAAATGTATAAATAATTGCCCTACCGATGCAATTTTGCCCGATAAAGTTATTGATGGTAGTAAATGCATTTCTTATTTTACTATTGAATTAAGAGACATGTTGATTCCGGCAGAGATGAAAGGAAAATTTGAAAATAAATTATTTGGTTGTGATATATGCCAGGACGTATGCCCATGGAATCGCTTTTCAAAACCGAATAACGAAATTGGATTTACACCATTAAATGAAATTCTGAATTTTAGTAAAAATGATTGGGAAGAATTAACCGAAGAATCTTTTAAAATCATTTTTAATAATTCTCCTTTGAAACGGGCAAAATTTGAAGGAATAAAAAGGAATTTGAAATTTTTAGATCGAAAATAAAAAGTCTGACAGTTTCCGTCTGACTTTTTATTTTCGAGTTAATTGACTGATTTATTAAGTCAGACGGAGACCGTCAGACTTAATAAAATCATCCCTCAAAATACCAAACCGGCCTTCAATATCATCCTGTTAAAATCGAATTCATACTTACTATAATCTACCCAGCATGGCCCGGTTATTCCACATACATTCACCCCTACCTTAGTTTCAACTTTTTTATAACTATATCCCAAACTGAATAATAAAGAAGATTTTTTATGCAACGGAACCTCGTACCTGATTCCAATATCAGTGTAAATACCACCATTGAAATGATACGAATCATAATAGTTAATTTCTTTTCCCGGTTTATCTTTCATCGGAAAATTATATCCTAAATCACCGTAAATAAATCCTCTTTCTTCATCGTCAAAATACCATCTGCCATCAATAAATAACGGAAGTGTTTTATAACGATAATTATCTACTCCAATTCCGATTCCGGAAAACCAGTTTGAGAATTTAATTCCATTTACCGTTTGAAATGCAATGTTCACACGGATTTCACCATCAATCATTTGGCTTTCACCACCAACTATTGCAAATTGAACGATGGAACGAAAATGAATCTTCTTTTTTTGTGCAGATGCAGAAAAGTTTATCAAAAATGAAATCATAAAAATAAGAATCAAATCTTTCTTCATTTTTTATTTATTTAAAATGCCAATTTTACTTACTAAATGAATATTATTTACATCCGCATAATCGTATTGATACAATCCATCTTTCGCCACAACCAATGCAATATGATTATAAGCGATCACGTCATAAGTCTCCAGTCCGGAAAATTGTTTTATCAATTGAAGATTGGAAACGTTGGATGAATTATAAATTTTTAATCCTCCAACGCCATCACATACAAACAGGATATTTCCATCTTTTGACAAACCATGCGGATTGGTAAATGGATATGCTTTTACAAGCGTAGGATTTGTAAAACTGTTGAGTTGTAAGATCTCTAACTGATTGGCATTTCCAAAACAAGCAGAACCTGTACGAAGCGTTACATAAGCAAAATCATCATCGGCAATAACCGGGTCGCAACTTTGCACATGAGAAAATTGTCCAATTAACGCAGGTTTGTCCGGGTTATTAATATTGTAAACAAACATTCCATTTTGCGAGCCGATAAATAATTTATCCTTAAAAGGGAAAATCGTTTCTATATCCCAGCTGCTTATATTCACTTTGTTTTTATAAACAGGATCAGTAGCATTTAAAATGCTGAATACATTCAGATCAGTGTTGGACACAGTGTACAAATTGGTATTAACAATGGCAAACCTCGCCATGGAACCACCTTTACCAATAGGAGAGTTTGAATTAGAGTTTGATGAAGATTGACCGGAAGAGGAAACGCCAGCCATGTAGTAGCTATTAAATACCAGCCGGCTGCCCAATTCACAATTTTCGGTAACTGTTGTATCTTTTTTTATCCACTCAGAAATTATTTTGGTAGTATCGCCATAAAATCCATTTCCATAAGCGCGATATGGAAATACTCCCTCGTTATACTTTTTCACAACTACATTCAATGGATTACTGACATCAAGCGTTACCAAATCGGTATATAAATCTGCATAGAGTGTATTTCCTTTTAATGCTAAATCCATATTGCCGGGGATGGTTATAAACGCAATATTTTGTGGCGAAGCGGGATTGCTGTTATCTATAACATGAATCCCTTTATCAATTTCATTGAGGAAAATATAATTTCCGAGAAGCACTATTTTGCCGGGATTCCCTACTTCCTTCGGGGCGCCGCTTTTGATATCGGCTTTTATTTCGGCGGTAGTTTTATACACCGGAATATAATAGGAATAAGTATAGGTTCTTTTGCATGTATCTTTTAGGCAACTATTTAAAAAAATCGCGGAAAGAATTACAAATAATGAAGTGGCGGTGGTGATTAAAATTTTCTTCATGATGATTGTGTTTTCCTGGTTGACCACAGAAGGAGCAAAACCGTTGCATTCAATCAACTATTTTTTTAGGAACAAAATTTCAGAGCGTAATCCTATAAAATTAAAATGTTTTTTTTGATACAATCCTTTACCAGCAAGCCTTGAAGCGCCGTAATAAAAATACGGGCCAATAGCAATTGAAGTTTTTTGTTTTGCAAATAAGAATGCAGAGATGCTTGTGCTAAAACCAAATTGCGTTTTATTAAACAACGAATTATCGTTGTAATATAGGCTTGGATTAGATTTAAATTGCAAAGCATTACTACTTATCAACTGAGAAATATTGATTCCAAATTGCCAATAAACCGGCAAGTATTTATTTTTGCCCAATTGAAGTTTTAATGAAACCGGAAGCTCTAAATAACTAAAATTACTTCTATAATTATGTGTACTGTTCGCTGCGTAATAAGCAGTTTGGGCGGAATCAATTTTATTCCCTATTTTATTTGATGTAGAGAAATATTTATAATTAATACCAAAGGATATTTTATGTTCAGGCGAAATATTTTTTTCCAAAAAAGCCCCCACAATAAATGCAACGGAACTTCTTGTTTTAGAAGAAGGAAAATTCGTGTATGAGCCCGTGCCACCACTGCTATTTGAAGGGGTTGATAAATAATAATTAGCGCTGTTATTTATGCCTAAAGGATCGTCAGCAACAAAAGAGGAACCTCCTGAAAATTCAATGCCCAAATTCCATTTTTTATAGTGATTTCTAACAACCTGTATTTCAGGT
>DATCMY010000025.1:0-6434 GCA_036565505.1 Hanamia sp. | reverse complement strand
GGATCTGATGCCGCAAGGTGTGGGGGTTCGAGTCCCTCCATGCGCACTTTCTTCAACAATTTTCTAAAAAAAGAAAATGAAAAACCGTTCTATCCGGTAGATAAAATTTGATTAATGGCAAGTGTAACAAAAGAAAATATCGGTAATCTTCATGATAAACTGACAGTAAGAGTAGCTAAAGAAGATTATTTCCCTTCATTTGAAAAAGCGATCAAAGAATATAGTAAAAAAGCCAATATTCCGGGTTTCAGGAAGGGAATGGTGCCTGCGGGTATGGTAAAAAAAATGTATGGCGCTTCTATTTTTTACGATGAAGTAATTAAAGCCGTTGAAAAGGAATTGCAGGAATATATGGTTAAAGAAAAACCTGAAATATTTGCTCAGCCTTTACCAATGGAAAATGATTTGCGTAACCTGGATATGAATCATCCTGACGATTATGACTTTCCATTTGAAATTGGATTAAAGCCGGAAATAACCCTTGATGTAATTGCCACTGCAAAACCGGTAATGCACAAAGTGAAAACGACATCAGAAATGGTGGATGAAGAAATTGAAAAGCTGGTTACTAAAAACGGTACCATGAATGATGTGGAAAAGGTAACCGGGCCTGAAAATGTATTGAATGTATTGTTTGAAGAAAGCGATGAAGAAGCTAACCTGGTAGCCGAGGGCATTTCAAAAGATAATTCTATTCTTGTAAAATATTTTACCGAAGAATATCAGAAGGATTTAAAGGATAAAAAAGTAAATGATTTTATCGTTTTACAATTAAAAGATGCTTTTCCTGACAAAGAAAAAGAATGGATCTTATCTGATTTAGGTTTGGCTAAAGACGACGCTTCTGCAGAAGAAAAATATTTTAAAATGACCATAACCAAAATTGGTCTGGTTGAAAAAAGGGAACTGAATGAGGAATTTTTTAACCAAATTTTCCCCGGGAAAAACATTAAGACAGAAGAAGATTTCCGTAAAATATTAGAAGAAGAAATTCAAAAACAATGGGATGCTGCCAGCCGCAATCAAATGCACGATCAGCTTTATCATATTTTATTGGAAGCGCCTGTTCAATTCCCTGATGAATTTTTAAAACGCTGGATAGAAATTGGTGGAGAAAAGAAAAAATTGCGTGAAGAAGTAGAGGCAGAATATCCATCATTTGCCAATCAACTAAAATGGACATTAATAAGTGATAAGATTATTACTGAAAACCAACTAGATGTTACAGAAGAGGAATTAAGGGATAGTATGAAGGTAGAGATCATGAATTATTTTGGACAAATGAACCTGGGAGAGGATACCCAATGGATAGAAAGCTATATTGACAGGATGATGAAGGATGAAAAGCAAGTAGACAGCACTTACCGGAAAATGATCACAGAAAAATTATTTAATTGGCTGGAAACCCAGGTAACCCCGATAGAAAAGGAAACTTCTTCAGAAGAATTCCTGGCAATGCAGCACCATCATTCTCATTAAGGTATCAGGTAATAGGTTTTTGGTTTAGATAGTCGTATCAATTAGTTGGTTATCAGAAAATCTAAAATAGCCAATTTAAAATCTAAAATCAGAACATCGTACATCAAACATTTTCGCTGCCTCCTCGCCATTTTGTCTTATTTTTTTTGTTAGCATAATATTTGGAACTTCACCGTATTAAATAGTATTACACTAAATTTAATTTATGAATACCGGAAAAGAATTTGAAAAATTTGCTGTAAAGCATAAAGGCATCAGCAGCAACACCCTTCATGGATATATAAACCATAACATCACTAACCTTACCCCCAATATTATTGAGGAAAGACCTATGAATGTAGCAGTGATGGATGTTTACAGCCGACTGATGATGGACAGGATCATTTTTCTTGGATATCCTGTAAATGATGAAGTAGCCAACATTATCATTGCGCAATTACTGTTTTTAGAAAGCACCGACAGGACAAGAGATATTCAGATGTATATTAATTCGCCCGGAGGTGGAGTATATGCGGGTTTAGGATTGTATGACACCATGCAATTTGTAACTCCTGATATTGCCACCATTTGTACAGGTATCGCGGCAAGTATGTCAGCCGTTTTAATGGCAGCCGGCGCACCGGGCAAAAGAAGCGCTTTGCGCCATTCAAGAATTATGATGCACCAGCCGAGCGCGGGAGCTGCAGGACAAGCTTCGGATGTCGAAATTACAGTGAATGAAGTAAGAAAAATAAAGCATGAACTTTATGAAATTCTTAGCAATCATACCGGGCAAACGATAGAGAAAGTGGCCAAAGACAGTAATCGCGATTACTGGATGACAGCTGATGAAGCCAAACAATATGGATTGATTGATGAAGTATTAATTACCAATTCAAGAAAACAAAAAAAATAAAGATTAATTCTAATTTTAAGTTTATGAATTTCTATAAAAATAATTTAACTCGTTTTAATCAGGAAGAAGAACCGGAAACCGTTGCTCCTGAAAACCCAATGGAAAAAATGATGGGAGGAATGATGTTTGATAAAAAATTTATTGAACAGCGTAAAATATTTCTTTGGGGAGAGGTGAATGATAAAAGTGCCAAAGATATTACCAATAGGCTATTGTTTCTTGAGGCAACAGATCCAGGGAAAGAAATTACTTTTTATATCAACAGTCCGGGGGGCGTTATTACCAGTGGCATGGTTATTTACGATACGATGAAAATGATCTCATCCCCGGTAAGTACTGTTTGCATGGGTATGGCTGCAAGTATGGGAAGTATTTTATTAAGCGGTGGTGAAAAAGGAAAACGATTTATTTTTCCACATGGTGAAGTAATGATACATCAACCAAGTGGCGGAGGGCAGGGTACGAGCGCTGATCTTGAAATTATGGCTATTCAAATACAAAAAGCAAAACAATTGGGCGCTAAAATATTGGCAGATAATTGCGGCCAATCTTATGACAAGGTAATGGAAGATTTTGACCGTGATTATTGGATGGATGCTGAAGAAAGCAAAAAATATGGCATTATTGATGACATACTCAAAAAGTTATAATGCATCACTTTTATAGTTTTTGCTGTCATTAATGTAAAATCAATATTTAGCTTTTATTTTTTGACAAAAAAGGCTAATTTGAAACAGGAAATTTTTATATTAGAAACTCATGGCTAAACAACAAACATTACATTGCTCTTTTTGCGGAAGAAGCCGTGATGAAGTTAAAATTCTCATTGCCGGACAGGAAGGGCATATATGCGAAAATTGTGTAGAACATGCACAGGAAATTATCGTTCAGGAAATTTTGCCTTCTCAGGAAAAAAATTCAAATGCCTCTAATTACAAACTTTCTGTAAAAAAACCCATTGAGTTAAAAAAATTTTTAGATGAATACGTAATTGGCCAGGATGATGCAAAAAAAGTACTTGCTGTTGCGGTTTACAATCATTACAAACGGCTGAATCAAAAAATAGATAGTGATGTTGAAATTGAAAAAAGCAATATCATTATGGTGGGTGAAACCGGCACCGGTAAAACTTTATTGGCTAAAACCATTGCCCGTATATTAAATGTGCCTTTTGCCATTGTAGATGCCACCGTTTTTACAGAAGCAGGTTATGTAGGGGAAGATGTAGAAAGTATTTTAAGCCGTCTTTTGCAGGTTTGTAATTTTGATGTAAATGCTGCCCAAAAAGGGATTGTTTATATTGATGAAATAGATAAAATTGCCCGTAAAAGCGATAACCCAAGTATTACACGTGATGTAAGCGGAGAAGGTGTTCAACAAGGTTTGCTTAAATTATTGGAAGGTACAGAAGTACTGGTGCCGCCACAAGGCGGACGTAAACATCCGGAGCAAAAATTAATAAAAATTAATACCAGCAATATCCTATTTATTTGCGGAGGCGCTTTTGATGGCGTTGATAGATTGATAGGCCGTAGAATCAATACCAATGCTATCGGATTTAGTGTAAATAAAGATCTGCAGGAATACCAGCGTAAAAATCTTTTGCAATTTGTAAATGCACAGGATCTTAAATCTTTTGGTTTAATACCCGAATTACTCGGCAGGCTTCCGGTAGTTACTTACCTTAATCCTCTTGATGCTACAACATTGAGAAGTATATTAACTGAACCAAAAAATTCCCTGATCAAACAATATAAAAAGTTATTTGAACTGGAAGGTATTGACCTGGTAATAGAAGAGGAAGTGTATGATTTTATGGTTGAAAAAGCCATGGAATATAAATTAGGCGCACGCGGTCTGAGAAGCATTTGTGAAAGTATTTTAACCGATGCTATGTTTGAATTGCCTTCACAGAAAGTAAAAATATTTACTGTTACCAAAGAATATGCGGAAAGAAAATTTACTATCAGCAAACTAAGTTTGCTTAAAGTAGCCTAATGCTTCTTCTCAAACTAAACAAGAATTATTTATAATTAAATAAATTTGAAAGCTTTTTCAAATTTTTATAAATCCACAACATAAAAATGAAAATTTTGATTTCCCTTTTCGGGGGAAGAGATAAATAAATTTTTCTTTTTGTATAAAATATCACGCCTGTTTCTTTTTTTAATTTTACTTTTACCGCATTCTAATAACTTTAATTAAAAATTGTTTTTCTAAACTTAAGTTCAAATGGTTGATGTAATTCTTGGCCTCCAATGGGGCGATGAAGGAAAAGGAAAAATTGTAGATTATTTTGCTCCCAAATACGATGTTATTGCCCGCTTTCAGGGAGGCCCCAATGCCGGCCACACACTATATGTAGATGGAAAAAAAATTGTATTGCACCAGGTACCTTCAGGTATTTTTCATGAAAATAAAATTAATTTAATTGGCAATGGAGTAGTGCTCGATGTTATTACTCTTAAAAGGGAGTGTGAAACTATTGCATCCTTCGGCGTCGATTATAAAAAATCTCTTTTCATAAGTGAGCGTACTCATTTAATTTTGCCAACACACAGGGCAATTGACCGTGCAAGTGAAGCTGCTAAAGGGAAAGAGAAAATAGGTTCTACACTCAAAGGAATAAGTCCTGCCTATATGGATAAGACTGGTAGAAACGGTCTTCGAGTTGGCGATCTTCTCGGAAATAATTTTGAAGCTAATTACCGGAAACTTCGATTAAAGCATCAACAGATTTTAGATAATTTCTCTTTTGATGAAGATATTTCAGCTTCGGAAGATGAGTTCTTTGAAGCACTGGAATTTTTAAAAACATTACATATTGTCAATGGTGAATATTTTATAAATGACGCTATACAAAACGGTAAAAAAATTCTTGCGGAAGGGGCGCAGGGAAGTATGCTGGATGTGGACTTTGGAACATTCCCTTATGTAACTTCTTCAAGTACAATCACAGCCGGTGTTGGCAGCGGATTAGGATTGTCACCACAAAAAATAAGAGATGTTATTGGTATTACAAAAGCCTATTGCACAAGAGTAGGCAGCGGCCCATTTCCTACAGAATTACATGATGATATTGGCGAATTGATAAGGAAAAATGGAAATGAATTTGGAAGCACTACCGGTAGACCGCGCAGGTGTGGATGGATTGATTTAATAGCGCTAAATTTTGCGTGCATGATCAATGGAGTTACTCAATTAGTTATGACAAAGGCTGATGTTCTCGATGAATTAGAAATTCTTAAAGTTTGCGATAGTTACAATATCAACGGAAAAGAAACCAAACAAGTTCCTTTTCAAATGGAAGGAGTAAAACTGGAAGCGGTTTATAAAGATTTTAAAGGTTGGAAAACAAATATTACAGGTATTAAGGATTTCAAAAACCTTCCTGCTGAAATGGATACCTATATAAATTATATCAATACTACTTTAGGTGTTCCTGTAAAATATATATCGAATGGACCCGGTACCGATCAGATCATTGTGGCATTATGATTGCAGTTTATTTACCTGCAAAATTTTTTTTAAAAAAGTATTGATTATTTTTGGATAATTAAAAATCAAATTGAAATTTTACAAAAAAAATCCTTAGCAAAATATGAAAGCAACAAGTGATAAGGAAAAAGATTTTCCTGCAAAAAAATCCGTTAAAACATCGACAAAAGCTTCGGGGAAAAAACAACCAAAAGATGTTGATGACGATGATGATGATTTTGAAGATAACGATGTGCCCGTAAAAAAAGGAAAACCATCTGCAAGTAAAAAACGCAAAGATGATGATGACGACGATGACGATGTTGAAGTAGATGATGATTGGGAAAAGAGTGATGATGATGATTACGATCCCGATTTTGAAGAATTTGATATTCCTAAATCTAAGATTAAGAAATCTTCTCCTAAAAAGGGAAAAGAAGATGATGATTTTGAAATTGATGATGATTTTAAAACACTCGATCTTTTTGACGATGGAGATGGCCTTGATGATGATGATGATTTTTAAGCAAAATATTTTTGCGTTGATCTATAATTTTGAAACGAATAATCACTTCATATACTG
>DATCMY010000024.1:0-16795 GCA_036565505.1 Hanamia sp. | reverse complement strand
GTGGGCTTTATCTGAACTTGCATGTCTTATGTTTTTTGCAATCCGTAAGTTCACCTTTTTGGGTGAAAACACTATAAGCCTCTTTTCCACACTGCGTGCAGAACTGAGGCTTATTTTATCAGGTAGCCTGCGATATTGAGGTTATTGGTGGAATAGCTGGGGAACAAAGCAAAATAACCTGTTAGTAATTATCTGCGGATCGGCCGCAGCCTGGATGATCCAACATGTAGTAAATAATAAAGGAGGATTACATAACCGGATTACGCGAAAAATAAGATTACTACCATTCACCTTGCAGGAAACAGAAGCGTATTTGAACGAACAAAAAGTAAAATTGGATCGCTACCAAATATTACAGTTGTACATGGTAATGGGAGGAATACCTCATTACCTTAAAGAAATCCGCAAGGGTGAAAGTTCAGCCCAGACAATTGACCGGTTGTGTTTTAGTAAGGATGGCTTATTACAAAATGAATTTAAGAACTTATATCATTCTTTGTTTGATGATGCGACAAGGCATCTTGCGGTAATCAAAGCATTAGCTAAAAATAATTCCGGGTTAACCCGAAATGAAATTATTGCTGCTGCTGATCTTTCTTCAGGAGGACGGATAACTGAACTTCTGGATGAATTGATAGAGTCAGGCTTTATTACAACATGGTTGCCTTATGATAAAAAATCTAAGGATGCTATCTATAAGCTTGCAGACGAGTATTCACATTTTTATATCAGGTTTATGGAACAAGGCCGTTCACAGGGAAGCGGTACCTGGCTTAAATTCTCTAATGGACAATCCTGGAAAAGCTGGAGTGGTGTCGCTTTTGAAAGAGTCTGTTTAAAACATATCTCACAATTGAAAAGGGCCCTGGGGATATTA
Source organism: Hanamia sp. (assembly GCA_036565505.1). Taxonomy (GTDB): domain Bacteria; phylum Bacteroidota; class Bacteroidia; order Chitinophagales; family Chitinophagaceae; genus Ginsengibacter. The sequence continues at coordinate 15,918 of DATCMY010000024.1, read as the reverse complement.
GTGGTACATACAGAGGAATCAGCCTGGCGCTATGTACCTAAAAAAGGGACGGGAGCCCAGATTGATTTGCTAATAGACCGTCGGGATTTTGTTATTCATATCTGCGAAATGAAATACTCAGAATCAATATTTGCTATTGATAAAAAATATGCCGGCGAGCTGGAAAATAAAGTGGATGTTTTTCGGCGGCAAACAAATACGAAAAAATCAATTTTCATTACGATGGTCACCACATTCGGAGTTAAGAATAACGAATATGAATCCCGGCTGGTTCAGAATTCCATTACCATGGATGCTTTGTTTGAAGTCTGAAAATGCAATGCTTATCCGTTTGGAAGCCGGACTACTTCAAGAAAGGAAGATCAACTTTTGATAGAGGTGATTGAATCAGCAACAAACAAGGTAGTAGGAGGATGGCACTACTTCTTTATTCAGGAGCTACAATCACGAATTTTAGTTTCAGCGACTATATCTGCTTTTATTTTTATCAAACGTGATTTAGGAGGATTTTTTAAAAATGCAATTTGTATAAATGCGTTTTCCATTAAATTGACTGCTTTGTCTTTCCTGAATACTGCCCTGCATTTTTCTTCCCAGTTCAAATAAAGAATCTCCTCGTACCGGTTATCTTCCGGCGATTTAAAAACATAATTCCCTTTTTCATTTTTTAGCCCGCACACTACTGGCGACAAGGGCTGGACAAGAAGTTCTGCTTCATCATTATTTTTAAAATGATCCAAAGGCGATGGAAGCGATTCCACCTGTTCTACTATAAAACGTGTTTTATTTTTCTTGTCAGCAATATCTATTTGCTGTGACATAAATAACTCCTTGACAAATATTTCCGCTGCCATAGGTAAATGATAACAAACGGTTAATTACTATGCAAAGTTTAATCGGCATATAGCATACGATGTATTCTATTACCTGAACGAACTTATCCGTCAATGGATAAAGAACACACATAAGATAAGAGGAAAAGCATGGTTATACGAGAAGTATCGAAAGATACAATCAGCAAACCCAGACCTGTTCTATCATTGGCGGGTGGAAATAATAACGAAACTTAATTTCCGGAATAATGTTTCAGCAATTCAAAATTATCTGTTCCATCAAAATAAAATTTTTGATGCCGTTGGTCCCAGACCAGACGGTTTCCAATGGGGGAAGGATGGCTTTGTTATTAAAGTAGAAACAGCTACGCCGGTTATAATTGTATAATCCGACCGCTTGTTTCAAATCTAAATTTACCTGGTAAGAAAATAATGAATCAATGAAATCAATGCAATTTAAAACCAATATCATATATGGCTCATGCATAATAAAAATAACCCGGGATTAAATGAAACATTTGGTGAAAACAATTGGAAAAATTTAAAAGACACGAATACTGATAGTTTCCTCTGATGACGCTAATGAAAAGAGGTGATAAAGGCGGTTGAAAAAGCAGGCTATAAGGCGGAAGAATTAAAGGTATAATTTAAGTGTTTTAAAATAAGGCACGATATTTAATACTAATAAGGTTTAATCACTAAAAATAAATTATATGATGAACGATCATTCCTGGGGCTGGGGTTTAGGTTGGGGTATGTGGATTATTCCAATTGCTGTAATTATTATCATTGTTTATTTTTTGAGAGGCAAACGCCAAAGGTGAAAGACCTGAAGCCAATTCGATCAAATAAAAAGGGAAATTACTTAATCAATTAAGGTGAATTAAAACTGAGGTGATGATTTATTTGGATTGTATTATTGGTATTCATTTTCACAGCTTCTTTATATTTCCTGTAACATAAATAAATTCTATTTTTACAATCGATTGATGAAAAAAATCAAATCCATACAATTAAAAGCGGCCCTGCTATTGATGGTATTCTCATTGAATACAATTATTGGGTTTGCATGTGCTGTTGGTTTGGATATGGGTTTTAATTCGCATCATCATGATGAAGAAGTAACGATAATTCCTTTTCGTGTACATGCTGACGTCAAGATGCATTCACATAACAATGAAATCAAAAATCATCACGAAGAAGCGGAGCATCAACTTCATAAAACTGCCAACGATAATGACGATTGCTGTCATGATAAAGCAACACAAATTGCACAACTTGATAAAGCAATTCCCGGCTCATTCAGCATAACAGGTAATTCTATATTTTTTACTTCATTTGTATCTTCTTTATATGTTGATCCTCTTGTTTCTACCGGGATAGATACAAAATTCAAATATTTTGTCCGAAGTCATCATCCTCCGATTCCAGACATTCGGATAGCAATACAAAGTTTTCAAATATGATTTGATTTAAAGTTTTGCGCAGGGTTTTATTACCCTGCCTGTAATTATTATATTTAAACATTAAATCCAATTAAAATGAAAAAGATATTTTTTATCGTTGCAATATTCGCAAGTGCATTTGTGCAAAATAGTTTTGCACAGGATAGCACGGGAACTCAATCCCAATTACTCCATTCATACTATGATATTAAAAATGCTTTGGTAGCAGGTAATGCTAACGCTGCTTCAATAAGTGCGGAACAATTTGTAAAAACTACTAACGGTATTGATTACAAAGTAATATCCGAAGGTAACATCAATACTTTGCTGAAAGATGCGACAGCAATTTCCGAAAGTAAAGATTTGAAAGACCAACGGATGCACTTTGCGAATTTATCAACCAACATGTTCGCCCTGGCCAAGTCTGTAAAGCTTACAGACCGGCCCGTTTATTATACCTATTGCCCAATGAAAAAAGCATACTGGTTAAGCAATGAGGCAGCAATCAAAAATCCTTATTTCGGCAGCGCCATGCCCACCTGTGGCAAGGTTGTTGAAACATTGAGGTAATTCAAAATTCCCTTTATAACAGTAAACATTTTAAGAATGAAAAATATAATTATTGGTATGGCATTAATTGCCACCACCGCAGCTTCCTGTAACAACGGGAGCGATAACACATCAGCAAAAATTTTAAACAAGGATAGTACAAACCAGAGTAATAATTCCTCTGTGGCAACATCAAATAATACAAATACAAATGTTGCCGGATCCATGCAGGAAATGGTAAGCCAATACCTGCAAATGAAAAACGCATTAGCCAATGATAATGGAAAGGATGCCGCAAGTGCAGGCAATGCCTTTGTTGAATCAATGGGAAAAATGGAAAAAACATCGTTGACTCCCGACAAGAAGAAAATATGGAACGATCTGTCTGACGATGCTAAAGAAATGGCGGAACATATAGGTAAGAATGCCGGTGATATTGAGCATCAGCGGGAACATTTTGATATGCTTAGTAAAGATATGTATGATATGGTAAAAGCTTTTGGCTCCGGACAGACATTGTATAACGACTATTGTCCCATGTACGATGATAAAAAAGGGGCAACATGGCTAAGTGATACCAAAGAAATAAAAAACCCATATCTCGGTAAAAAAATGCTCACATGTGGTGAAGTAAAAGAAGAAATAAAACCATAAACATGGGCCTCTTTAAAAAAATACTGTTAGTAATACTGATTGCGTTTATAGCTATACAATTTATAAGACCTGCCCATAATACCAGCGGGGTGGTATTGCCAACCGACATTACAAAAGCAGTAATCATTCCTGATACTGTATTGAATATTTTTAAAAATTCCTGTTACGATTGTCATAGTGATGATACCCGGTACCCCTGGTATGCATACATACAGCCATTGGGATGGATTTTGGCGGGCCATATAAAGAACGGTAAAGAGAATCTGAACTTTAGTGAGTTTGGCACTTATTCTGAAAGGAAACAAGCCAACAAATTAAAGTCAATTAAATTAAGTATCAAAGATGGATCAATGCCATTATCCTCTTATACTATCATGCATACCGGCGCCAAACTTAGCATAGAAGATAAAAACCTGATTAATGATTGGGTAACAAAAACAAAAGATAGTATTGATTCAAAAAATTAAAAATGCAAATAGATAAAATAAAGAAAATAATAATCAGGATTTTTAAAGCTATTTTTATTAGGAGGAAAGATTGCTGCAAATAATTTTATTTCCGCTAATCATTATAAATATAAAATAAAAAAAATATAGGTTCAAATAGCGGTTCATATATTTTTTAATACATCACATCATTATATTAATAAAACGGGTAACAGCGTAACTGAAAACCGGGCAACAGCAGAACTGAAGAAAATTTTTTAATACTTAATCAAAATGAAAAAGATAAAAATCTTTTTTACCGCATGCGCAATGATATCCTGCGTTATTATTATGTCATCATTCCTTCAACAAAAAGGTATGAAACACTGGGAATCCCCTAAATCGGCGGACTTAATCAAAAATCCATTAAAGGGAAATATGGCAGCAACCCTAAAAGGTAAAGCCTTGTTTGAAAACCAATGTGTAGCGTGCCATGGTTCAAAAGGAAAAGGTGATGGCCCCGGTTCGGCAGCCATAGAACCCAGGCCGGCTGATCTAACATCTGAAATGACCCAATCTCACACTGATGGAGCCTTATACTGGAAAATTATGAAAGGAAATAAACCAATGCCCTCATTCAAAGAAGCACATAAAGTTGACCACAACCAGTGTTGGCAATTGATTGACTACATCCGAGAATTAGGATCGGCACAGAATAAGAAGGGAATGGACATGTCTAAAACAAATAAAAGTACAGAAGTACAGAAGAAGAATACACCTGTTAAGGCTACAAAAAAAACTGGTAAAATGAAAAATATGAAAATGCCTGTAAGTAAAGAGAAATGACAATAGCATGAAAGGAATAGCCATGCCAGTGATGGATACCTCCTGAAGTGTATTATATAAGCAGGGAATATTATTAAGCCCTGCTGCAGGTGCAGTATTAATGACGTTAAGCACGCTAATTGTAGCCATCAATGCAAGTATGTTAACAGTGAGAAAATAAAATAGTATAATGAAAAAAATAATTGTAATGGCTTTTGTGTTAGCGCTGTATTCCTTTGCATCTGCTCAGGATATGAAAGGAATGGATATGTCTAAAACTGCTAAAAGTAAAAAGGTACAGAAGAAGAAAACACCTGTTAAGGCTGCAAAGAAAAGTAGTGAAATGAAAAATATGAAAATGCCGGTGAACGATAATAAAAAGGATAGCAGCATGAAGGAAATGAAAATGAATGGTATGAAGAAGCCTGCCCAGCCATCTGTCGGGGACAGTACAAAAAATATGAAGATGAACGATATGAATGGTATGAACATGGATACGTCTGTTACGGATAAAAAAATGGAGAATAGTGATGAAATGATTGCAGATAAATTGATTGCAGATAAATTAAATCTTCTTCCGGGCAGAACGGTGCGGTACGATTTATATGTAAGGGATACCATTGTAAACTTTACCGGCAAACGAAAACATGCTATTGCTATTAATGGACAGATACCTGCGCCAACGCTTACTTTCACTGAAGGTGATACTGCAGAAATTTACCTACACAATGATCTTAAAAAAGAAGAAACTTCCCTTCATTGGCATGGTGTCATTTTGCCTAACCGTTTTGATGGGCTTCCTTTTTTAACTACAGCCCGAATTGGTCCTGGTGAAACACATTTGTATAAATTTCGTATAGTTCAAAATGGTACTTACTGGTATCATTCGCATACAGGGCTACAGGAACAGGCAGGCATGTATGGCGCATTGATTTTTAAGAAAAGAGAAGTTCCTGCTGCAGAGGGTGAGGCTAAAGAATATACAATTGTATTGAGTGAATGGACCAATGAAAGACCTGCTGAAGTGCAACGTCGTCTTCTTGCCGGTAATGATTGGTATGCTATAAAAAAAGGAAGCACACAAAGCTATGCTGAAGCAATAAAGCAAGGATATTTTAAAACCAAATTAATCAATGAATGGAAGCGAATGAAGGCTATGGATGTTAGTGATGTTTATTATGACAGATTTTTAATAAATGGTAAACCTGAAAATGATGTATCAGAATTCAAAGCAGGTGACAAAGTAAAATTGCGAATTGTAAACGCAGGGTCATCCAGTTATTTCTGGCTACAATTTGCAGGTGGAAAATTAACTGTTGTAGCTAATGATGGCAACGATGTTGAACCCATAGAAGTGGACAGAATGATAATAGCTCCCGCAGAAACTTACGATGTAATTGTAACTATTCCTCAAAACATGAGCTACGAATTTAAAGCTACTCCTGAAGACCGGACAAAATCAACTTCCTTATGGTTGGGCACCGGAATGAAAATGCCAGCGCCCGTTTTGCCTAAGCTAAAATATTTTGAAGGAATGAAGATGATGAATGATATGATGAAGACCAATGGCCAAATGAAGATGATGGAAGGAATGGATATGAGTTTACAGCAAATGGATATGAACACAGTTATGTATCCTGAAATTACAGGAAGTGGTAAATCTAACGGCATGGATATGAATAACATGAAAGCGGATAATACAAAAAGCGCCAGTACACAGGGTACTAATAAAGATGAAAAGAAGAATAAGGATAACATGCCGGGCATGAATATGACTCCCTCTTCTTCGGAAGTGACAGGTGGTGATATTGTTACGCTTAATTATACCATGCTTCGGGCTCCTGTAAAAACAACATTGCCGGATTTGCCCATAAAAGTTTTGCATTTTAATCTCACCGGAAACATGAACCGATATGTATGGACATTAAATAATAAAATAGTAACTGAGGCCAATAGAATTTTAATTAAGCAGGGAGAAAATGTGCGTATTATATTAACCAATTTGTCTATGATGCGCCACCCAATGCACCTGCATGGCCATGATTTTAGAGTATTGAACGGGCAGGGAGAATATGCTCCGTTAAAAAATGTTATTGATATAATGCCTATGGAAACCGATACAATAGAATTTGTCGCCAACCAAAGCGGTAACTGGTTTTTCCATTGTCATATTTTATACCACATGATGGCAGGAATGGGCAGGGTATTCACTTATGAAAACTCACCGGTAAATCCTGAACTGCCCGATGCTGCGAAAGCTTATAGAGATTTTAAAAAAGACAACCGTATGATTCATCCTATGGCCAGGATTGGTTTGGAATCTAATGGAGTCGATGGTATGGCAATGCTCTCAACTACGCGTTATGAATTGCAACAGATGTGGCATTTAGGATATCAGGATGCACATGGTTATGAAAGCGAAACAAACTTTGGGCGGTACCTTGACAAAAACCAATGGTTGTTTACTTATGTAGGTTTCGATTATCATTATATGAAAGATAGCATGTCTTCTAACAATATATTCGGTAATGAGAAATACAATTTATTAGGACAATTAAGTGATAAAAATAACCGGCACACTTTTGTTGCGGGTATTCAATATACTTTACCTATGTTGATAGTAGCAGATACAAGAATTGATGGTAATGGAAAATTTCGTTTCCAGCTAAGCAGAGAAGATGTGCCAATAAGCCCCCGCCTGCGTTTCAACTTTATGGTAAATACCGATAAAGAATATGCAGCAGGGTTGAGGTATATTATAACCAAATGGTTTTCTCTTTCCACTCATTATGATAGTGATATGGGTTTAGGTGCGGGTGTTACTTTAACCTATTAAAATTTAATAAGAATGGTTAACTGTTATATCATAAATCCACAGCCAGAGTGCTTAACGAGACGCCGCAGGGGAATGAATTAAATACTTATAATGTAAATTGAAATCATACCCAAACCTGATTTATATCATTTTTCCCCTCCTGCGTATTTTGTTTCTTTGCGGTTTATTTAGGCTTTGTAAAGTGAAGTAGATGACCCCATCAAAAAGGTATTTTATCTGCTTTTATTGAATGAAAAAAGTATTTCTTGCCATATTAGCCTTTTTATATATTAGCGCTTCCATAGGTGTCACCCTGCGCACACACTATTGTATGGGCATGCTGGCAGAAGGGGGACTAAGTCGCTATAAATCTGAAACATGTGATAGGTGCGGCAGAGAGAAAATAAATAAGGAAGATAACTCATGCTGCAGGAATGAATACAAGATTATCAAAAATAATTTGGATCAGAATATTCCTGGATCCACCTTACAGCTAACACACTTAATTGCCATTGCTCTACCTCCTTCTTTCGTGGAATTGTCCTTCAATAAATGGACTTCTAACACTGAGGTAAATACCATCAACCATGCACCACCACCTGGTAGCAGCATAGCTGTTTACATTCAAAATTGCGTTTTCCTAATATAGATTTAACACTCCTATACAGGCCAGATAAATTATTTGTCAGGCTATTGGCATTTCTAATGCCATATCAATGTATTAATTGTTTCACATTAAAATTTACAAAAATGAAATCGCTTAAAATACTGCTGATGGCAGTCTTAACCATCTTATCTGTCTCTGTATTTGCACAGGCCAAAACAAAGAATGAGGCAAAAGTGTCAAACCAAAAATCAGAAAAAATGAAATTCACTTGCCCTATGTACCCCGACATGGTTATGAGCAAGTTAAGTATGTGTCCTAAATCCGGAACTACTTTAAACCTGTCACCCAAGGAAAAAATGAAAATGGAAGTGATGAAAATATACACTAGTCCAATGGATCATGAAGTAACAAATGATATGCCTTGTAATTTATCAAAGAACGGTACTGTATTAAACTTGTCTCCTAAAGAAAAAATGAAAATGGAAGCGATGAAGATTAATGCTAACCGGATGTTTCCTGATGTAACAAGCGGTAAACAGTGTAGGTATTCTGGTTGTAGATCTTCATTAAATCTGTCCCCTAAGGAAATAATGAAAATAGAAGTGATGAAAATATAAAATTATCCGATGCTTCCGGATGAAATGATCGGGAAGCCTGATAGAGCACAATGTGTGTATTGCTGTAATAAATTGTTAGCAAGAAATAATATAAATGAAAAAGGAAATTAATTTAAAATGAAAAAATCAATATGAAAAAAATACATCTTTTTATCTGTGTTTTTATTGCATTCTCTGGCATGTCAATAAAATCTTTTGGACAGGAAATATCTACTGCAGATTCTACCAGTGGTAAAAGGACAAAAGAAAAATCTTTTGGTTTGGTCAGCACCAATTATTACAGCAATATTGTTTTTTTAGGGCGAAAGAGTCCTTCCAGGGCTCCTTACTTATCTGCATTTGCAGGGTATTATCATAAATCAGGTTTATTTATTAATGGCGGGGTTTCTTACCTGGCAGCTTTCGGGGAAAACAGGATTGATTTATTAACTGCAACAACAGGGTATGAACTCTATTTAGGATCTTTCAGCGGCGGTATTTCCGGAACCAAATATTTTTTTAATACTAAAAGTTATATAGTAAAGTCTGCGCTATCCGGCTATGTAAATGTTTATGCAGACTATGATTTTGATATTGTAGATGTTTATATTGAAGGAAACGCCTATTTTGGTAACGCTTCCGATTTTATTTCAGGCTTAGGTATGAGCCATAAATTTTATGAAGCCAACGATAACCTCACAATTACTCCTACTGTTTATCTCAATGCAGGTACGCAAAATTATTACAGTGATTATAATAATAATCTCCGGTTTGGGCTGCACATGACAGGAGGAGGTGGTTCATCAATGGGAACAGCTATGGTGGTGGGGGGTGGAAGATCTTTTAAGGCGTTGGATTATGAATTAAGTGTACCGATCGGTTATACACTTAATAAATTTCGTTGCTCCTTTACCCCTGTTTATGCAATGCCAGTTAATGCTGCAACTATTACCAATGGCCAGAATACTTATAAAGAGGATCTTTCCAATAGTTTTTTCTGGTCGCTGGGGGTGAGTTATAAATTTTTATAAACTTCAAAATATATGTTTATCGTATTTAACAAGTAGAATATTAAAACTAAACTTAACAACCATGAAAACACAAAATTTGATTTTAAAAATGCTGGTATTAACTGTTTTTATATTTGCGGTAGTCCCTGCAATCGGGCAAAATAAAAGTGTGGCCGATACTGCCAAACAAGGAACTGTTATTTATACCTGCAAAATGCATCCTGAAACGCAATCCAACCAACCAGGCTTCTGCTCGAAATGCGGAATGGAGTTAGTAAAAAAAACGGGAGCATCAGAAAAGCAAAATAAAATGTACAAGATGAAAATGATGTGCCCGATGATGAATGGGATGAGCGGGATGAAAAATATGGAGAAGAATAATTCCGGGGAGAAAAATAAAATTGCCAATGATTCTACCCAAAAAGGTGCGGTACTTTTTACCTGTTCAATGCATCCTGAAATACAATCCAACCAACCAGGCTTCTGTCCGAAATGCGGAATGGCGCTGATTATAAAATTTACTATGCAAGGGGGAAAAGGAAAAAGCCACAAAATGCCGTTAATGGGAATGGGAAATGGAATGTGAATTATGATGACAGGGACGTTACTTTTTTGATGAGCAAATAAACAATTATATTATTTGAAATGACTGAAAATAAAACATTAGTATAAATATTTTTTAACAATAAAAAACACAATTATGAAAAAAATGCTTCTAGTATCAATGTCACTAATAATGCTGACGGGAGTTCTTGTTGCACAAAGCCAACAAGAAGAACAGAAAACACAACAGAATGCTGTTGTGAAAAAGGAACATATGATGATGAAAGATGGAAAAATGGTACATAACATGGACGGGAATGAAATGCAGATGCAAAATGATATGCAATTGAAAAATGGCACAACAATCCACCCCGATGGTACTTATCAACTAAAGAACGGAAAACAATTGCATATGCATAATGGGCAATGTATGGATATGAATGGAAGGAAATACAATTCTCAGGTAATGATGCAAAGACAAATGCAGGGGAAACATGGAATGGGCATGCATGGACAAAATATGAATTCAGGCATACATCATCAAAATATGAATGGAAGTAACGGAATGCAACATTAATTTTTTTTATCCATAGTTGAAGCAAATCATAAAGTTAGCTTCGGGGTGCATAGTAATACTTTGATGGTAATCGTCTAACGGCTGATGTGAAAGATGAAACTTTTTAAGTTTCATCTTTCACATATCGCTATTGAATTTACCATAATACAGTTAACATGGCCTTCCTGCAGAATTACGATATGGCTGAGTTGTATATGTGGCTTGTGATGGAAAATTTGATTTTTATATTTTGAGAAAATGGTTTGCGTTATCTACATACTACGACAACGATATGGGTTGAGGTGAGGGAATAACTATCTTTTAATAGAAGCGGCTACTACCCGATTTTTTAAAAGAATAGTTTACTTGCTGAAATTTTGAAAACCTTGCCGCGAATGGATCTGCGTGAGGATTAAAAAAAGACCGGTACGTATTTTGATAATCGAATTGCAAAGATTTTAATAAACGAAAATAATAAAAATGGAGAAAGACAAAAATATCATCTCCAAAATGGATCACTCTAAAATGGATCAAAGTTCCAGACATCATGATGCAAATCCATCTATGGGAATGGAAGGCCATGACCATCATGCGATGATGATCAACGATTTTAAAAGGAGATTTTTTATTACATTAATACTTACTATACCGATAATGCTTTTATCACCAATGATACAGCAATGGATCGGTGTTAATTGGCAATTTATAGGTTCCGGTTATATTTTATTTGTACTATCATCCATTGTTTATTTATATGGTGGATGGCCTTTTTTAAAAGGATGGTACCATGAAATGAAATTTTGGAAACCTGGTATGATGACATTAATCGGTTTTGCTATTTCCGTAGCTTATATCTATAGCTCTGCAACCGTCTTTGGCCTGGAAGGCATGGATTTCTTTTGGGAACTCGCAACCTTAATTCTTATTATGCTTTTGGGCCATTGGATAGAAATGAAATCCGTGGCAGGGGCTTCAAAAGAATTAGAACTCCTGGTACAATTAATGCCTGCAGATGCTCACCTGGTTGCCGGGAATGATGTTACAGATGTAAAAAATGAAACACTCAAAGAAAACGATATTATCCTTATTAAGCCAGGTGAAAAAGTATCGGCTGATGGTATCATTGAAGATGGAGAAAGTTACGTGAATGAAAGTATGCTTACCGGTGAATCTAAGCCCCTCAAAAAAACGAAAGGAGATAAACTAATTGCAGGTTCCATCAACGGAAATGGTTCCATAAAAATAAAAGTATCTCATGGTACAAAAGACTCTTATCTATCGCAGGTAGTAAAACTGGTTAAGGATGCGCAGGATGCAAAATCCAACACTCAATTGTTAGCGGATAGAGCAGCGCAATGGCTTACAGGCATTGCTATTCTTGCAGGTGTGGTTACTTTTATTTATTGGTATGAAGATGGAAAAACTTTGGCATTTGCCATTGAGCGAATGGTAACAGTGATCGTGATATGTTGTCCTCATGCATTAGGATTAGCGGTTCCATTAGTAGTTGCAAAGTCAACCGCCTTATCGGCAAAGAATGGTTTGCTGATTAAAAACAGAACTGCTTTTGAAAATAGCAGAAAAATTACCACCGTTGTTTTTGATAAAACCGGCACCTTAACCGTCGGAAAATTTGAAGTTTCAAAAGTAGTTACCTTACAAAATGGATTAACAGAAAAAGAATTGGTACGCATTTCTTCTGCATTGGAACAAAATTCAGAACACCCAATTGCAACCGGCATCATGCAGAAAGTAAAGGATTTTAAACTTACTGTTCCGCCAACGGAAAATTTTAATGCTATAACAGGTAAAGGCGTAGAAGCTATGGTAGAAGGAAAAAAAGTAAAAGTGGTAAGCCCTGGATTTTTGAAAGAAAATAACATTTCATTTCCGGAAAATTTTAAAACCGATGCTGCAGAAACAATTGTCTTTGTAATTATTAATAATGCATTAGCAGGTTACATTGCCTTATCAGACGAAATACGCCCAGAATCTTTAGAAGCGATACAGGCACTAAAAAAGAATAACATTAAATCCATTTTGCTTACCGGAGATAACAAAAATGTTGCAGAAACAGTGAGCCAATCATTAGGTATGGATAGTTTTATTTCAGAAGTATTACCGCATCAAAAATTAGAAAAAATAAAGGAATTACAAAGCAAGGGCGAATATGTGGCAATGACTGGTGACGGAGTTAATGATGCTCCAGCCTTGGCCCAGGCTGATATTGGAATAGCAGTAGGTAGTGGAAGTGATATTGCAGCGGAAACGGCAGGAATAGTTTTAGTAAACAGCAATCCCAAAGATATTGTCAACCTTATTTTATTTGGCAAAGCGACTTATCGTAAAATGATACAAAATTTAATGTGGGCAACAGGGTACAATGTTATAGCATTGCCACTAGCAGCAGGAGTTTTGTATAACCAAGGTATATTATTAAGCCCTGCAGCAGGTGCCGCACTAATGAGTGTAAGTACAATTGTGGTAGCAATAAATGCAAGTATGCTGAAAATTAAGAGTTGATTCACATTTTTCAGATGGTGCGCAATTATGGAGCTAATTATTTATAGCATAAGCAGAAAGGGCTTCACCGGATAGGGATTTGGGGCATAGTGATTAGACGGAATATAAGACTGTTGATGACAGAAACGGGTGGAAGTAGTAAATAATAATTATAAACACTACATTTAAACTATCAAATCTTTTAGCTGCAATTGTCGCATCACTAGAAATTTAATGTTTAACATAAAATCACAAATAATGACAAGCAGAAAGATTAATCGTTTTACAATCAAATGTTTTATCACATTGATGATAATTGGCACAACATTTACTGCTAATGCCCAACATAATCATATGAATATGGATTCTACTCCTCTCACTATGCCAGGTAATGATGTTTTTGGAACAATACAGGAGGTAGTTCAAAAACTGGAGGCTGATCCGAAAACAGATTGGTCGAAAGTTGATCTTGAAGCATTGCGCCAACATCTGCTGGATATGAAGGCATTTACTGAAGAAGTGGAAGTTATTTCCAACAAGCCTATTGAAAACGGGATAGAGATTCAAGTGCGTCCGGAAACTGATCGGTCCGCAGGTGCACTGAAACGATTGTTCAGCATGCACCCTGCCATGTTAAAAATGGAAAAGGGGTGGGATATGAAAGCGAAACAGACTGGAGACCAATGGACGATAACCTGTACAACAAAAGTAAACTCGGAAATAGAAGAAATCCGTGCATTGGGATATATTGGTTTATTAGTTGAAGGCACTCATCACCAACTTCATCATTGGATGATTGCTACGGGCATGATGAAGATGAAATAGGAATACCACTACTAAGATACAAAGCATGATATTCAGTGAAGGAAACCGCCCACATACTTAAAAAACAAATGATAGATTTTCAAAAATCAATCCAATAAAATCAATATTTTCAAAGGATGTTTTTAAAAAGTGCGGGAAACAGAAGGCGATTGCTTAAGTAACCATTTAAGGTCTCTCTTTTTATAAAATCTGTTCCCGGATTGTGTTTATTTTTATTAGTTATCCAATCCCATATTTTCACAGAACTGCCTGTTTCGCATTTCATTCTGTAATAAATAATGAAAGCAGATGCCAAAGTCAATAGGCCAATGAAGATAATTGAAGCATTTATGCTTATTAAATCTGCTATTATTCCGGTTAGCATTGCTCCTATGGCATAACCTAAATCCCGCCAAAGCCTGAAAATACCAATGCTCTTTGCCCTGTCTTGCGGATTGGTGTTTTCTGCAACTGTTGCAAGGAATGTAGGATAAACGATTGCCGTGCCCCAACCCAAGATGGATGACAATACGACGAAATAAAACATGCTATTTGCCCAAACTAATGTTATTAAAGCGATGGCTTGTAAAAACATGCCTGTGTAAAGCATATCTTTTTTGCAAAACTTATCAGCCATCTTTCCTGTGAATAGTTGACCTATTCCCCACACGGCAGGATATACTGCTGCAATTATTCCTATTTCACCAATATTAAACCCTTTGGAAGCAAGCAAGATTGGAAAAATACCCCAGACCATATCATCATTCAGGTTATTTATTAAGCCGGCCTGTGTTACTGAACCCAGGTTTTTATTTTTCCAGGTAGTATCCCAAAATATATTTTTTAACCGTGGGTAGCATTGCTGATCGTTTCTTTTGCTACATGATGCCTGGTGTCATTTATAAAAAAGATACTGCCCGCCAATCCAAAAAAAACCAATCCAATACCTAAGTAAAAAGGGTAGGGCCTTATGCCGTATTCACTGGCTATCCAGCCAGTCAAAAATGCCACGATGGCAACAGCAATGTATCCGGCAAATTCATTTAAGCCCATTGCAAATCCTCTTTGCTTTTCACCTACAAGGTCAATCTTCATTACTACCGTACTCGACCAGGTTAATCCCTGGTTGATCCCTAAAAGCACATTAGCTGCAATTATCCAGTTCCAGCCTGGGGCAAACATTAAAATGAATGGAATGGGAATGCCAATTACCCAACCTGATACTAATAGTTTTTTTCTTCCAAACTTATTGGCCAATGTACCTGTGTAATAATTGGTGATTGCTTTAACGATGCCAAATACAATGATGAATGAAAGGATGGCCGTTTTTGCGGCAATATGAAATTCAACTTCGGCTATGCGTGGTAAAATACTTCGTTCCAAACCAACCATACCCCCTACAAAAGCATTTATGAGGACAAGTAATGTAAACTGTTTCCAGTTCTCTTTTAATCCTAATTGCACTGCCATTTTTATATTATTCGTTTCAATAAATAAGACAATAGATTTAAGGTATCAATGCTTCCGAAATGTTCGCCTTTTTCAAAATCTCCTTCTGCCTGAGCCATTGTATTTGTGAGATGTGCAAAGCAGATTACATTTTTCTGTTTTGCTGCTGCAAAAGCATAAAGTGCAGATGCTTCCATCTCCACACAATAGACATTTATTTTTTCCATTGCTGAAATTGCTGTTTGGGTTTCTCTATACGGTGCATCTGTTGTCCAGCTTTTGGCTTCAAAGTATGGGCAATTACC
>DATCMY010000023.1:0-2673 GCA_036565505.1 Hanamia sp. | reverse complement strand
AAAATACAATGCTTTAACACTTTCATCTGCTGTGCATATAAAAGTGGGTTACAAAGCCAACGTAACAGGATTTGGTTGAACGAATGGCGTGTTTCTTGTGTTTAACCATAAATATAACTGAAAATATATTGAATTCCATTTGTCAGGATTATCTAACGCTATAACTTTATTCGGTAGTTTGTGTGTATCTTGATAAGTAATAACATACATTTTTTTTAAGAAGTGAGGCCCAGGCACAATATTAAGATGCGCATAAAATAAAGTGATGTTTTTTTTATTAAATACTTTTTCATGAAAATAAAGTGGAAAGTTATCTAAATTTGTTTCTTTATAATCACTGCTCAGTAAATTATTGTCAGTCAATTGCAATGTAATATTGGTTACCACACCAAATAATCCATAACCTCCTCTCACAGCCGACCATAAAATAGGTTCTGTAGTGGGTGTTACAATAACTTTTTTACCGTTTGCGAGCAGTAGAGTAAACCCTACTATACTATTTCCTACTGCACCGGTTCTGAAATCATCTCCATGAGCATTGACGCTCATTGAGCCGCCCACCGTGAAAATATTTGGTGATTGCATAGCTTTAATGGCTAAGTTGTATTGATTAATATATTTCTGCAAGTCACTCCATATTATTCTACTTTGAACGGTGACTTGTTTTTTCTTCAAATTTATCCCTAACACTTTATCGGTATTTGTCAAAGGAGTTGTCGCCTAGTTCATTAATGCATTAATCTACTTTTCTTATCATTCTCCTGTTTTTCTAAATTTATTTTCCTGTTGGGATTTAATGTCACTGTACTTGCCAGCGACCAATTGCGACTCTCTTTTGACCATCGTTTTGGGTTCTGATTTCTTGCTACTTGATAAACCGCATGTCTTTTTTGTCTAATATCTTTGTCATCACCACTATGTCTTTGCTGTGGCGTTACAAATTTTAAAGCGCTATGCAAATGTTCACGGTTGTACCAAATAACAAATTTTTCACACCAAATTCTAGACTCAGTAATATCTGCAAATTTAGCCCATCTTGGAAAAGTATGATGATATTTTGCTGTCTTAAATAGCGCTTCTGAATATGGGTTATCATCGCTTACTGAAGGTCGGCTAAATGAAGGCAGAACACCTAACGTTTGCAACATGGCAAGCATAGTCGCACCTTTCATCGAAGAGCCGTTATCTGAGTGTAAGACTATTTGTTTACGTTCTATTTTTTCGTCTAAACATGCTTGTTTAATGAGACTTGCTGCATGTTCAGATGACTCCACTTCATGTATGCTCCAGCCAACAATTTTTCGACTATAAATATCAACAATCATATATAAATAAAAATATAATCCTCGGACCTGTGTTGGCAGATAACTGATATCCCAGCTCCAGACTTGATTAGGCCCTGATGCTTCATGAGGTGTAGGCTTATGGTGTTTTGCTGGTTTAGTCAGCTGCCTGTGCGCCAACTGATTTTCATCCCGTAGAACACGGTAAAAAGTCGATTCAGATGCAACATATCGACCTTCATCTGCAAGCATAGGAACAATTTTGCAAGGTGGTAAATTTTGGTATTTCTGATTGTTCGCAATAGTCAAAATCATGCTGCGCTCTACTTCAGATAATTTATTGGCAGGTGAGTGTATTGCCTGTTTGCGTTTATCACTCAACCCATCTTCTTTTTCCCAGCGTTCAATGGTGCGTATAGCAACTCCCAGAAGCCCACAGGCTTTATATTTTAGCGCACCTGCTATGCAAGCATCAGTTATGAGTTTAATGGCTGTAGCACGTTCTTCGGCTGTGATTAATCTTCCCCTGGATCCCCCCAGATCAAGTCCGCTTTTTTTTTCAAAACTAACAAAGCTGTTGTTTCTGCTAACGCTCTATCTTTACGTAACAAGTCTTGTTTTAACAACTTAATTTCAGCTCTCAATGTTTTTAACTCAACCTGTTGATCCTGTTGTTTTTTATTTTCATCTTTTGACATAAATTCATTTTTCCACTGTTCAAGTTGAAAGCTATATAAACCATGTTCACGACAATAAGCACCTAATGCTGTTTCGTCAAGCGTCGAGGTGACTAACAAGTGCTGGAATCTTTCTGTGGGCGTAAATTGAATTTTAGACGCGGATTTATGGCTATTTGCAGTGCCTGCAATACTAGCCTTGTAATTATTAATCCAGGTTCTCAATGTGGAGCAACCGATATTATGTAAGGAGGCTAGCTCTATTAGCTCTTTACCTTTTTTAGATAATCCCTTCTCTATTATCGATTTTTTTGCTTGTTCTGATATTTGATGCATTTATTGATTCCTATCGCCCCCTTAATATTTTAGTTGGAGGCGACATCTATCCTGACACAGGGGGTGACTGAAAACTTAATGCAGGATAGTGATTCGATATAACGCAAAAGATATATATTTCAGTAAGCTTTTTAGGGGTAGTTATATTATTTGAATTTGAATCTACCAGAACATACTTTTCATCAGAAAGTAGTTTTGCACATAAAAGACTTTGATCATAGGCATCTTGAATACTGGCGCTAAAGTCTTTTTGTATAACCTGATCGTTTCCCTTTCTTGCGGCTATTGTTAATGTTTTTGATTTCGCTTGTAAAATTATAGCTCTATCACCGAATATAATTAAAACATCTATTTCACTACGAACACCCTTATTAGGC
>DATCMY010000022.1:0-42119 GCA_036565505.1 Hanamia sp. | reverse complement strand
AAAGTGCGTTTTCATTAATGCAATTGGCAAAAACATCAGGAAGATTGTCTTTGCTGTCAGATGCCAAAATTCCTTATTTTTCACTTTGTACTGATCCCACTTTTGGCGGAATCACCGCATCATTTGGTATGCTGGGTGATATAATAATGGGTGAACCCGGCGCTCTGATAGGATTTGCAGGTCCACGTGTAATTAAAGAGACCATAAAAAAAGATCTGCCTCCCGGATTTCAACGAAGTGAATTTTTATTGGAGCATGGATTTCTCGACTTTATCGTTCCAAGGAAAGAACTAAGAGAAAGATTGAAGCAATTGTTGATTTTATTCAATAATTAAATAATAAAAGTGAAACTTTGCAGCAGGGATCCCTTAAAATCCCTGCTGTTTTTATTATGGACTTAAGCAACCGCAAAGCATATTACGAATACAACATTGAAGCAAAATACATTGCAGGCCTTGTATTGACCGGTACCGAAATAAAATCGCTTCGTGCCGGCAAAGCAAGTTTTAATGACAGCTATTGCATTTTTTTTAAAGGCGAATTGTTTGTAAAAAGCCTTCATATTTCAGAATATAATTTTGGCACTCATTATAATCATGAGCCTATGCAGGAGCGCAAATTGTTGTTGCATAAAAAGGAATTGCGGAAACTCGAAAATAAAATAAAAGAGAAAGGATATTCCATAATCCCATTAAAAATATTTATCTCTGAAAAAGGCTTTGCCAAAATGGAAATCGGCTTGGGGAAAGGAAAAAAGATCTACGATAAAAGAGAAACCATTAAAGCAAGGGAAAGCGACAGAGAGGTAAAAAGGAAGTATGGGGTGTAGAGATTATTTTGAATTATAAATGATAAATGTTGAATTATTAGCAGTCTGAGATAAGTGTATAAGAAGTAAGAAAATACTTAACACTCACTCAATCCCAGGGGCACATTGATGGCAAGGCCGCCATCAGCAGTTTCTTTGTATTTGCTGTTCATATCCATCGCGGTATTCCACATGGTTTTAACCACATTATCCAAACTTACTTTAGCAAAATCAGGAGCGCTTTGTAAAGAAAGCTGGCAAGCGGTTATCGCTTTTATTGCTCCCATAGTATTTCTTTCAATACAAGGAATCTGTACAAGCCCTGCTATAGGATCGCAGGTCATGCCAAGATGATGTTCCATTGCAATTTCCGAAGCCATTAATGCCTGGCGTTGTGTGCCTCCCATTCCTTCAGTAAGCGCTGCAGCCGCCATTGAAGAAGATACCCCGATCTCTGCCTGGCAACCACCCATCGCAGCAGAAATGGTGGCCCCTTTTTTAAAAATACATCCCACTTCAGAAGCCGTTAATAAAAACTGGATAATTTTATTTTCATCATTTGCATCGCAAAAAATAATGTAATAGGCCAGCACTGCAGGAATTACGCCGGCTGCACCATTGGTAGGAGCCGTAACTACACGGCCAAATGCAGCATTTTCTTCATTTACCGCCAGGGCAAAACAACTTACCCAATCTAAAATATATTTAAAATCGTGTCCACCTTCTTTAATAGCATTTATCCAGGAATCAAAATCAAAATAGTGTTTATCTTTTAGTAATTTTTTATTTAAAAGAGCCGCCCTTCTTTTTACATTCAAGCCGCCGGGTAAAATACCTTCTGTATGGCAACCTTTATACAAACATTCCTTCATAACTTCCCAGATATTCAATAAACCTTTCCTGGTTTTTTCTTCCTCGCGCCAGGCGTTTTCATTTTCCATGACCACCTCACCAATGCCCAGTCCGGTCTTCATGCACCAGTGTAATAAATCGTGGGCATCATTAATTGGAAAAGGCAAGATGGTTTCTGAATCTTCATCCATTTCGCCTCCTTCTGT
This sequence comes from Hanamia sp., assembly GCA_036565505.1. Lineage (GTDB taxonomy): Bacteria > Bacteroidota > Bacteroidia > Chitinophagales > Chitinophagaceae > Ginsengibacter. The sequence goes on along the minus strand of DATCMY010000022.1, from coordinate 40,253 downwards.
CTTCACAAAGCCGCCACCTATAGAATAATAAGTTTCAGCAATGTGATCTCCATTATTTAGAACTACTAAAAAAGTAAGTGCATTGGGATGATAGGGAAGCGATTCATTCATTAAAAATTCTATATCTTCAGCAGGATCAAAATCAATTTCATACCAGCCATTTAAAATTAATTTTCGCCTTGTTTTAATGTCATTGATTTTCGCATCGATCATGCTCACATTGAAAGTAACAGGATCATCGCCGGATAAACCTAATTGTATAGCAATGTCTGTTCCATGGCCTTTACCGGTTTTAGCAAGAGACCCGTATAGCAATACTTCCAGGCTTACTACTTTATCCAATAAATTTTTATGCTGAAGAGATCCTAAAAATAAATTTGCTGCTCGCCACGGTCCAAGCGTATGGCTGCTTGACGGCCCCACTCCTATTTTAAACATATCAAATACAGATATTGCTTCATGGCTCATATGAAGCAAAGTTAATCTGAATGTTTAAAACAAATTTAGATTTTAGATGAGCTATTTTATATCCCCAACTAATTACTGAACATCTAACAAATGAATATTAAAAACAAGATAGGAATTTGCAGGAATTACAGTGTTACCATTATTATCTTTTATAGCATTGGGGCCATAAGCTAATGAGGGTGGAATATATAAAGTGATATCGCCGCCTTTACTTATCAAAGGAACACCTTTTTGCCAACCAACAACTACGCCTCCAAGCTGAAAACTTGCAGGATTACCGGTTGATGTAGAATCAAAAATGGCTCCATTGAAAAATCCACCTTTATAATCTACAGTTACCGTTGTGCAAAGATTGGAAACCGCCTGTCCTGATCCCTGTGAATTGATAGTATAAAAAAATCCTGACGGATGCATAGAAGCACTAATACCATGCGCTGTAAGCGAATCCTGCAATGCCTGTTGCTCAGATTGTGGGGCAACAACAGTGGAATCAGTATAATTACATTTCACATCATTTTTAACGCAGCTTCCTAAAATAAAAATAGCTAATACAGATACAGTTAAGAGTTTTCTCATGGGTTTATTAATTAGTTTTTCTGCAAATAAAGAGTATAAAAATTAAAAATCCGCTGCATCTTCTTTATTCTGTTTAAATTTTAACTCTTTATAAATTTGCTCATTATTATCCCATTTAAATTTCATTCGAAATACGGAATAAAAAACAGCAATGCCCAAAACAGTAATTATGATTAAAATAATTTCAGTTTCGGAAATAGGGATCATGTTTTTGTACCAATCATGAAATATAACAGCGACCAATACAGGAAGAGCAAACACAAGGCCCCACGGCGCTCCATAAGTAAGTTGCCTGAAAAATCTTTTTTCATTTTCCCTGTTTTTTTCCCAATACTCTATAAATGATTTTTCATCTTCTGTAAGCATTTTGCAAATTTATCTCTTTATAATTTTAGATGGATATTTATAAGGTTTTACTTTTAAGAAAGAAGTTTTTCTGAAGAAATTTGAAAATAATCTGAATAGCCATTCTCAAAACATTTCAAAAAAATACGACCTTTTTTTAAACCATTTCAAAAAATACCTGCAAAGACAAAGTAAAAACCATACAGAAAAAAATAGCATTTTGTATTTGATTGGTTTTTTGGAATTCGCTTAATAACATGTAGGTTTGCTATCATTAAAATCAATACTGTGAAAATTGAGCAGGTACTTGTACATTTCTTATTAAAGAACAAACATTTAACATTACAGGGAATAGGTACATTCAACCTTGATGCTGCGATACCGGATTCGGCAGATCCTGAAAAGCCTATCATAATTCCTGCCGGGGCTATTACATTTCAATATAATCCAAAGGCTACTGAAGATAATGAACTGGTTGATTTCATTGTTCAACAAACAAAAAAAATTAAGCCGCTTGCTTCTTCCGATCTTGACTCATTCCTTTCTTTAGGACGACAGTTTTTAAATATAGGAAAACCATTTACTCTTCAAAATATGGGAACGCTTGAGAAATTAAATTCCGGCGAACTTGTATTTATCGGGGGCCAACTTATAGCTCCCAGGATGGAAACTCAAAGAGTTAAAATTGAAGATGCAGGCGCTGAAGAACATGAGGAAGACATGTTCAATGATTACCAGAAAGAACGAAAATCGACAGATGGCAGAAAGGTTCTTTTAATAGTAATAGCAGTAGTGGTAATAGTGCTTATAGCATGGGCAGCATGGCGATATAGTGTAAATAAAAATGACCAGGAAAATACTACTACCACCGAATCGGTTGTTCCTCTTACTGATTCTACTAAAACTAATGACTCATTGGCCCGTGCCGCACAGGTAAGTGATAGCATGCAAACACTTAAAAAAAATACAACAGATAGTTTTACTTTCAAAGTTGTAGTTAATGAATATAGGAACATAAATGCTGCTATAGCAAGGCTTGACAAACTGAAAAGTTATAAAAGGAAAGTGATCATGTACACAACAAATGATTCTATCACTTATAAAATTGCAGAGCCTTTCATGGTTCCTTTGTCAGATACCACGAGGATATTGGATTCGCTCCACCGGTATTATTTAAAAAGTAAAACCAGGATTGAGTATTAATAAATTCTCTCCTGGTTATTATAAGTACCTTGATTGAATAAATAATTCAAAAATTAAAATTGCCTAGGGATTTTCAACAGTTTTATCTTCCGCAAGTTCCGCATCATCTGGTGTAGCCTTTATATCACGATCAAGTGAATATAAAGATTCCCCTTTAGCGTTTTCACCACCTGCTATTTTAATTTTATTCAGCATATTCATTACCATAGTTTCTTCTTCAGTTTGTTCTTTTACAAACCACTGTAAGAAATTCCAGGTTGCCCAATCTGATTCATCAAAACTCATTTTTACAATTTTGTAAATACTTGTTGTATTATCCACCTCATGCGAAAATGCTTTTTGAAAACAATCCAGTATGCCTGAAGGATTGGGAGGCGGTGCTGGTATTGCTTCTACACTTATGGTAGCGCCCCGTTCCAGAACATACTCCAGTATTTTCATCATGTGGTTTCTCTCTTCATTTGCATGGCGGAAAAGAAAGTTGGCAAATCCACCATAACCTTCAGAACTGGCCCAACAGGCATAAGAAAGATAAATTTGAGCTGCATGAGCTTCTTTCGTCATTTGATTATTAAGCGCTTTGCGCATGGTATCACTTAACCGGTTTGTATTCATGTTAATTAAAGTTTTAAAATAATAAAAATTAAATTATCAGTAGTACAGTAACCGGAAACAAAAAGAGTTCCAATCTCAAAAATATATTTTCAGGAGGCAGTTGATAGCCAGGAAATAAAAAAAATTAAATTCAATTACCCTAACATGATTAATTATGGTAACAATGTGGGAAAATAAATTACCGTTTTATAAAAATTATTTACAAAACTAATATTTATTTTAGGTAGATTAATTACGAGTTGATAAGATGGAGGAATAATAAACCCAAAATTTCTAAAATACTACAGAGGATAATTCCTTTTAAAGCAATTTTTTCTTCACTCGATTCTTTCATTTTTCAAGAATTTTTTTAATTAAAGAGGTCACAAAACTAATACTAAAAAGTTTAAAAAATAGGGTTGAATTGAAAAATAGAAAATATTTTTTAACCAAAGGCCAACTGGCAAACTCAATTGCCAACCATAGAAAAACTTTTTACAAAATCATTTACATCATTTGCAAACCGGTCTTCATCGCCAAACAAAAATTTATGCGCCATAGGAAAAACATAAATGGGAAGATGCTCCAATTCCTTTTCAAATTTTGCCAGCCGTACCCCATCTTTTTCAGTGGTAAGAATAATTTTATTTTGGTTTTCTATTTTTGAAAACTGCTTTTTAATTTCTTTAAGATCATCTGTATTAAAAATATGATGATCTCTGAATAAGAGCATTTCGTAGGTAGAAGTATAAGTAGTCAACACTTCCTTAAGAGGCTCCGGATCGGCTATTCCACAAACCAGGAACACATTGCATTCCGGCGAAAGAAAACGATTTTCTTTTGTAAATAAATGATAAGGGCTGCCATATTCTATTTTGGTAAAATAAATTTTTTGATTAGGCAAGGGATTAATTTCTTTTACGATCTCATTCTTTTCTTCTTCACTCAAATGAGATTTGCATTTGGTAATTACAATAATTTCAGCCCGCTTGCTGCTGCTCTTCATATCTCTCAGGTCACCGGCGGGCATTAAAAAATCTCTTGTAAAAAGATTTTGATAAGAGGTAAGTAAAATATTCAAACCCGCCCTTACTTCTCTGTGCTGAAATGCATCATCAAGAATAATAACCTGTGTTTCAGGTTTTGCATATAGTAATTGCGGAATACCAATCACACGCTCTTCTGCAACGGCAACTGTAATTGCGGGAAATTTTTCATGAATTTGCATGGGCTCATCGCCAATGTCAATAGCGGTGGTGTTTTCATCAGCGATCGCAAAACCTTTTGTTTTTCTTTTATATCCGCGGCTAAGTGTAGCCAATTTATATTTTTCTCCAAGCAATTTTATAATATATTCTGCCATCGGAGTTTTACCGGTGCCGCCTACAGCAAGGTTTCCCACGCATATAACCGGAAAATTAAAAGACGCCGAACGCAAAATCTTTTTATCAAACATTTTATTGCGAACCCAAACGACGCTGCCATAAATAATTGAAAAGGGGAATAAAATATACCGGAAACTTTTTAGCATTCTAATGTTTAATTTTTATTGCGATTTGAATAGGCACGAACCCGGGCGATTTTCTTTATTGATTTGAGGAAACAAAAATTACAACAGCTATGATTTAAAAAGTAAATAATTGATTGGGAGTAACACAGTAATCTAAAGTTATGTCAAACTGATTGATATCTTCTATTTCATCAACCGGATCAAAAAAACTGAACCCTACTTTTATTACATCATTCCTGCACTGAAAAAGAAATTTATCGTAGAATCCTTTACCATAGCCAACTCTAAATCCGTTTTTATCAAATGCAAGCAATGGAACAAGTACCAGGTCAATTTCTTTTTCCATAATTTTATTCCCTTCCCTTGGTTCCTTAATTCCATAATTGTTATTGATCAATTCCACTGCATCATCAAAATGAAAATGGTGCAAATTTCCGGTATGAATATCAATTTTTGGAACTACCACTTTCATCTCCGGGTTTTTAAATTGTAAATAACGGATAATCTTTGCTGTATCGGCTTCTACAAGTTTTAAGGATGCAAGATAAGTGTGAACACAATTAATAAACGGAAGCGGGATCTTTTGAAAATTGATTAACAAGAGATCATTAAACTTATCCAGTTGATGAACGGAAATCTCTTTTCGCTTCTCCTTATAAATATTTCTTAATTGTTTTTTTGTCATAAAAACTTTTTCAATAACGGAAACATTTTTATTGCTTCAGCATTAATTGTTTCTTTAGAAATATCAGGCAAATGTTTTATTGATGCTATCACAGGATAACCGCTCCACTCTCCTATTTCCCTTTCATAATTTTGATATTCTTCTGTAAAGATCCATCCTGCCACATTTATCTTTTCCTTTTTTAAAACCGCCGCGGTAAGTAAAGAATGATTGATGCTGCCCAATTCATTTTTACTTACGATGATCACTTTTGCCTGAAGTTTTTTAATAAGATCAATGATCAATTCTTTATTATTTAAAGGAACCATTAAGCCTCCCGCACCTTCAATGATCAATTTATTTTTTGTTTTGGGCAAATGAGCTACTATCTTTTTTATTTTAATTTCTTTTTGCTCCGCTGCCGCTGCTATATGTGGTGATGCAGGCATTTTTAATTTATACAATTCCGGATGAATGACCGATTTTTTATTGGAAAGCATTTGTTGTACCCATAAAGAATCTGTGCCATTTTCATAACCTGCCTGCACAGGTTTCCAATAATCTGCCTGCAGTGCTTCTGCAACAATTGCGGCTACCAGCGTTTTGCCTACATCTGTTCCTGTGCCTGTTATAAATATTGGTTTCAAAATAAATTTCTAATTGTTTACAAAAATAGAAAAAACGGTAGTGCCATAATTGCGCATCGTTCTAAATAGCAATTCATTTTCATAATTATTGGCAGGTGTATGTTCCAGTATAAACCATCCATTTTTTTTCAGCAAATTTTGTTCCCTAATTATTTTCGGCAGGTCATCTATATTTTTAAGTGCATAAGGAGGACCGGCAAATATTAAATCATACTTTTCGCTACAATTTTCCAAAAACCTGAATACATCCATTTTTATTACAGAACAATTTTCGATTTTCAGTTCAGCAATTTTATTTTTAATGAATTCATACATTTTTGGATCTTTTTCTACAATCGTCAGGTCGGCAGCTCCCCTCGACGCCAGTTCATAACTGATGCTACCGGTGCCGCCAAATATGTCAAGTGTTTTAATGCCGGGAATGGAAATATTATTTCCAATAATATTGAATAATCCTTCTTTTGCAATATCGGTTGTGGGCCGGGTATGCGGCATTTTTGAAGGAGGATTTATTTTTCGGCCACCATATTTTCCTGTAATTATTCGCATGTATCAAGTGCAAAAATATGGCTAAAATAATGAGAAGGATGTTGTGTTATTTCTTCAGAATAATTTTTATTTTCAGGCAAAATTGTTAAATCAATTGTTTCGAAATATTTATAAATTTCAGCAAAAAGTGCGGAATTTTTTTCAAGCAATCCACTTATTTCAAGGGCAATATTTTCTACATCAAATTGCTTACAGATATTTAATAACGTATAAGTTATTTCTTCGGCGGTACGATAATTAAAACTATTAATCAATTGATGTTTGCCATCTTTAATTAATGAAACCACCATTTTTTTTGTATAAAAAATAATGTATAATTTATTCTTGTCAGATGCTTCCTGCTTTAATAAAATTGAGTATTGATGCGAATATGAAGCATTAGGAAATTGGGCGTGGAGAACATCATAAATAGCGGTGGATACCCGGTAACTATTGTAAATAAGTTCCCCGGTTATTACATCGGTTAGTATAGTGTCATTATTGGATAAATCTCCATGAATCAAATTTAATACCTCACTATTTTGCTTTCTGTCATAAAGGGAAAATGGAATCAATACACTTTCCGGAAAGGAGAAAACTATAATTACTTTTTTGAAATTTTTAGATAGCCATTCATTTTGATGAAACAGAATTTGCAAAGCAATAGGAAATCCAACAGGCGGAGTAATTTTATCAAAATGATAAACACCTAAACCTAAAAAAGAATTTTGAATTTCATCTTTTATGGCACAGGAAAATCCTTCATTGCTCATTTCGCAAATCAGGATGCAATTTTCATCATCGATTGAAGAAGGCAATATTTCAAATATTTTTTTCATTTAATTTATTGCGGCAATAATAGAATTTTTTTTTGAGTGTAGTGGACAAAAATTGAAAAAAGACATATTTAATAAGTAGGTTAAAGTTGTGCAGCTAATCTATTTAATCTCCCATGCAGCTTTTTATAGGAACAGATTTGGTAATATTCACAAATTAATTGAAATTGCTCCAAACAAGTTGTAAAGGCAAATATCTGGTAAACATCAAAAGACTTTAAGGTATGTTTATAGGCAATGTTCACAAGCTTTTTATACTTGTTCTTATTTTATTTCAGTCTCTCATCGCATAATAATCATTAATTTTAACATCCAAATTATGTTGGCAGGATTAGGAACGGACTTAATGGAAGTTGGGCGCATAGCTGAAAAAATAAATAAAGAATCCGGTTTCAGGGAAATGGTATTTTCAAAAACAGAAATAGCTTATTGTGAATCAAAAACCAATAAGTTTGAGCATTATGCAGCACGATTTGCAGCTAAGGAAGCTTTTTTTAAAGCGCTTGGAACAGGCTGGCTGAAAGGAACACATTTTAATGAAGTTGAAATAACAAACGACGAGTCCGGGAAACCTGCCCTTGTTTTACTGGACGAAACAAAAAAAACGCTTTCTCCATTTGGAATAAGAAAAATATTGGTTTCTCTGTCGCATCTTAAAGAAATTGCTTCGGCAGTAGTGATTATAGAAAAATAATATGAATTTACAGGGAACAGCATCTGCATCAACAGATAAAGCAAACGTATTTCAGGAACAAAAACTGCAGGAATTACTGCTTTATCTTAGCATATACTCACCATTTTACCGGGAACTATTTGCAAAACACTATATTGATATTGCAGCTATTAAAACACTTGCAGACCTACCTAACCTGCCAACTACCAGTAAAGAAGATCTGCAGCAACGCAATAATGATTTTTTATGCGTAGATCCCGTTAAGATCATAGAATATACATCCACATCAGGAACCTTGGGCAGTCCGGTAACCATTGCGCTCACCGAAAATGATTTGAAACGATTAACAACTAATGAATTTAATTCCTTCGTTTGTGCCGATGGCACTTCAGCAGATACCTACCAATTAATGCTAACGCTCGACAGGCAATTCATGGCGGGTATCGCCTATTACTCCGGGTTGCGTAAATTGGGCGCCGGTATTATCCGCTTAGGGCCGGGAGTGCCTTCACTGCAGTGGGAAACCATACAGCGCCTTAAACCTACAGCCATTGTAGCTGTTCCATCTTTTATACTCAAGCTCATTCAATTTGCTAAGGATAATCATATCGACCTGGCCAATTCTTCCGTAAAAAAAGCCGTTTGCATTGGCGAAAATATACGTAACACTGATTTCTCTTATAATTTACTCGGTAAAAAAATAACTGAAGCCTGGAACATTCAACTTTATTCAACTTATGCTTCTACTGAAATGCAGACAGCCTTTACGGAATGTAGTGAAGGACATGGCGGCCACCTACAACCTGAATTAGTGATCGTTGAACTGCTGGACGAGAATAACCGGCAGGTAGCATCTAATATGCCCGGCGAAGTAACTATTACCACGCTGGGTGTAGAAGGTATGCCTTTGCTTCGTTATAAAACAGGAGATATTTGCATGTACTTCGATGAGCCTTGCGCATGCGGCCGAACAAGTTTACGCTTATCACCAATTATCGGCCGTAAAAAACAAATGATAAAATTTAAGGGTACTACGCTTTATCCGCCGGCCTTGTTTGATTTGCTAAACGAGATGGAAGAGGTACTTGACTTTGTGGTTGATGTATATTCAAATGAAATTGGTATGGATGAAGTTTTGCTTCATCTCCTGCCTGCAGATGATAGTAAAGCCTGTGATAACAGGATAAGAGCTTATTTACAAGCCCGCTTACGTGTAAGTCCGCATGTTTCCTATATTACTGCCGAAGATATCCAAAAAATGCAGTTCCAGGAAGCAAGCAGGAAAGTAATTAAATTTATTGACAGGAGAGTTTGATCATTCAGATTGATTGATTGATTTTAAAGCAAATTATTGCAACATTATTCAACTGCTTAATCAACTAAAACAGCTATTTCGCTACATTTAATTTATTTATTTGCTATGCTTTTATATTTGGAGATTACCTTTATAAATAAAAATAAATTTCGCCTATGATACCTATTGGACAAAAAGTCCTTACTTTAGATGATTACTCTGACATCCTTTTTAAGAAAAAAGCAATTAATTTACCTGCATCCTCTTTAGAAAAGATCAATGTTAACTTTCAGTTTTTACAAAAATTTTCATCTAATAAATTAATATACGGTATCAACACTGGTTTTGGGCCAATGGCGCAGTATAAGGTAAGTGAGGAGAATCTTTTACAACTCCAGTATAATTTGATCCGCAGCCACAGTTCGGGTAGCGGTAAGCTTTTGACTCCCGTTTTAGTGAAGGCATTGATGATCGCACGCTTAAACAGTTTAATGCTGGCCTATTCAGGCGTGCATACCGATGTTGTGGAATTGCTGAAGGAATTGATCAATAAAAATATTACGCCTTGCATTTATGAGCATGGTGGAGTAGGCGCCAGCGGAGACCTGGTACAATTGGCCCATCTGGGCTTAGTTCTGATCGGTGAAGGTGAAGTTATATTTGAAGATAATATTCATTCCACAGCAGAAATATTCAACAAACTTGGCATAAAACCCCTTTCAATACATTTGCGGGAAGGGTTGGCTATTTTAAACGGCACATCGGCCATGACAGGTATTGGCATGGTGAATATCATCCAGGCGCAAAAATTACTGATGTGGTCGGCCATGTTTTCGGCAATGACCAATGAGATCGTTGAGGCCTATGATGATCATTACTCGCACGAGCTAAATATTGTAAAACACCACAAAGGCCAGAACAGGGTTGCTGCCATGCTTCGTGAAATTTTGAATGGCAGCAAAATGATTCGCAGCCGTTCGGAACATTTGTACCATTCGGGCAACCTTAACCAGGATATTTTTGAAGATAAAGTGCAGGAATATTATTCATTACGTTGTGTTACACAGGTTTTAGGTCCAGTTTATGATACAATCATTCAGGCAGAAAAAGTGCTGACAGATGAATTAAATTCTGTGAATGATAACCCTGTTATCGATCATGTAAATCAAAATATTTTTCATGGCGGAAATTTTCATGGTGACTATGTTTCACTCGAAATGGATAAACTGAAAATCGCTATCACTAAATTATCTATGCTTGCTGAACGCCAGCTTAATTACCTGCTAAATGATAAGCTGAATCAAAAATTCCCACCTTTTGTAAACCTGGGTATATTAGGATTGAATTTCGGTATGCAGGGTATGCAATTTACAGCCACATCAACAGTAGCGGAAAATCAAACCCTTTCGTTTCCTATGTATGTGCACAGTATTCCAAATAATAACGATAACCAGGACATTGTAAGTATGGGTTGTAATGCCGCACTGATGACAAAAAAGGTAATCGATAATTCATTTTCAGTACTGGGTATCCAGGTAATGACCATTTTGCAGGCAATTGACTACTTAGGTTGCGTGGACAGGCTGTCGCCGAATACATTAGCTTTGTATACAGAGGTACGGAAAATTTTTCCAAAATTTATTGAAGATCAAGCCAGGTATAAAGAAATGGAAAAGGTCAGAATTTTTCTGGAAACAACTCATCCGGCAATTTCATTCAATGCTTAAGTTATAATAAATGAAGACTGCAATAGTAACGGGCGGCTCAAGAGGTATTGGCAGGGCAATCTGTATCAAATTGGCTTCCATGGGCTATTATGTATTGGTTAATTTTAAAAATAATGTGCAGGAAGCTGAAACAACGCTTTCACAAATAAGGGAAAACGGTGGTAATGGTGAATTATTGAAATTTGATGTATCCGACAGGAATCAAATAAAACAAACACTTGGCGAGTGGATAACAATAAACGCTGAAAAGCAAATTGAAATACTGGTAAATAATGCCGGCATAAAAGATGACAACCTGATGTTGTGGATGAAAGATGAGCAATGGGATGATGTTATAAAAACAAGCCTCGATGGTTTTTTCTTTGTTACCCGTTTGGTGCTGGATAGTATGTTATTAAACCGGTATGGCAGAATCATCAATGTAGTTTCTTTGTCAGGTTTAAAAGGATTGCCCGGCCAAACCAATTATTCAGCGGCCAAAGCAGGCGTGATTGGTGCAACCAAGGCATTAGCGCAGGAAGTTGGCAGAAGTGGGATTACGGTGAATGCCGTAGCTCCGGGTTTTATCAAAACCGAGATGACAGAAGACCTTGATGAAAAGGAATTAAAAAGAATGATTCCAGTCAACAGGTTCGGATCCACTGAGGAAGTAGCACACGCTGTGGCCTTTTTAGCCTCGCCCGAAGCTGCTTATATTACAGCGCAGGTATTGTCTGTAAACGGTGGTTTGTATTCATAAGCTTGTAAAGAAAACGCGTATAGTTGCAGTAGATCAGCTACACTAAATATCATTCTATAAAAGTTTTATTAACCAATATGCCCCTGGAAGATATTTTATTATTAATACCCCAAAGGCCACCATTTGTAATGGTAGATAAATTGGTGAGTTGTGATGGAAACAGCACTCAGACAGCTTTCCGTGTCAATGAAGAAAATGTATTGGTAGTGAATGGAGAATTTAGTGAAGCCGGTTTAATGGAAAACATTGCCCAAACCGCGGCAGCAAGGGCAGGATACCTGGCGATAAAGCAAAACATACCAGTTGCAGTAGGTTATATTAGCATGGTTAAAAATCTGGAGATATTTGAGCTACCTAAAATTAACGATGAATTAGTGACAGAAGTAAAAATAGAAAACCAGGTGCTTGATATGACGGTAATTTCGGGTACGGTTAGGCGTGATGGTAACGTAATGGCTCAATGTGAAATGAATATCATTGTAAGCAAAATAGAAAGAAACGTTTTTATTGTTTCAGATAATATTATATCACCGCTCGGTTTAACGACTGCTGAAAATTTTTCCCAGCTTAAAAATGGAATTTCAGGAATCCGGGAGCATCATGATATCGCGTTAGCAGATCAGCCTTTTTATGCTTCTCTTTTTGATCTTAAAAGCGGTTTTATACAAGATAACGTTAATAAGTATACGAAGTTTGAGCAGCTGCTGATTGCCTCTATCGAAGATGCCCTTCAACAATGTAATATGGATGCCGGCAATAAGAAAACCGTATTGATCATTTCTTCAACCAAGGGAAATATAAGCCTGATTGAAACAGAAAGGGATGGTGCTGAAATACAAAAACGGATCTCCTTGCCGGCTTCAGCTAAATTAGTTGCTGAATATTTTGGATTCATTAACCAACCCGTTGTAGTATCTAATGCCTGTATCTCAGGAATAATGGCCATAATAACCGGTATGCGGCTCATACAATCTGGTCAATATGAGCATGCAGTGATTGCCGGGGCCGATGTTATTTCAAAATTTATTTTATCGGGTTTCCAGTCATTTCAAGCCATCAGCCCGGTGCCATGTAGACCATTTGATATAAACAGAGAAGGGATAAGTCTTGGCGAAGGAGCTGCCACAATTATTCTCTCTGCCAACCAAACCAACGCACAGGATATAAAAGTGATGGGTGGGTCGGTGAGCAATGATGCCAATCATATTTCAGCGCCATCGCGCACGGGCGAAGAACTTAGCCAGGCCATTACCAAAGCCCTTGATGAAGCACATCTTTCTGCAGCGGCTATTGATTTCATTTCTGCGCATGGTACAGCCACGATTTATAATGATGAAATGGAAGCAAAGGCTATTACATTATCTAACCTGCAAACCATTTCGGTAAATAGTTTGAAAGGCTATTACGGGCATACTTTAGGAGCTGCAGGTTTAATTGAATCAATAGTGTCTGTTCATTCACTAAAAGAAAACCTTGTCATCCCAACGTTAGGTTTTAAAGAAATGGGCATACCGGATCCATTGAATATTTGTACTGATTTGCTGCCTGGAGATTTTAAAAATTGTTTGAAAATTGCTTCGGGATTTGGCGGTTGTAATGCCGCGGTAGTATTTGGCAAACAATAAATATTTGAAAACATGAAATCATTTGTTTACTATAATTGAAGAAAACGCAGTTATTATAGTTATTACAGTTTATAAATAAATTGCCAGCAAGGACAGAGGCATGAAGAAATGATGACTAAAAATTTAAAGACTTGATTCTAGAAAAATATACCACTTCCAGTTGCCAGATCAGCAAACATTCTGTTTACAAAAACAGGAAACTGCTGTTTGCAAATAAAGGTGCTGACGTTCCTGGTTTTCTTCTTTCAGTTTATAAGCACTTTGATATCAATTATTCCAGGTTTTACAAAATGGATAATCTTAGTAAACTCGGATGGCTCGCTTCTGAAATATTATTGAAAGACAGTTTTAAAAAAGATAACTACAGGCCAGAAGATATAGGACTGATCCTTTCTAATACCAACTCAAGCCTGGATACAGATCAGAAATATATGGAAAGCGTAAATGATTTTCCCAGGTCATCATTATTTGTATATACTCTGCCTAATATTGTAACCGGCGAAATATGTATACGGAATAATTTTAAAGGCGAAAATGCTTTTTTTGTGTTTGATAGTTTTAATGCAGGATTTATAGAAAATTATGTAAGCAGCTTGCTGGATAATAATGTTTTACAGGCATGTATTTGTGGTTGGATTGAATTACTTGGGAATGAATACAAAGCCGTTTTATTTTTGGTTGAAAAATTGAAAAGTATTGAAGCGGTCGCTTTTACAAAAGAGCAGATGAATATTATTTTTGAAGATTAAAAAGATCAATTAACAATGGACCCTGAAGTTTTTATTGCTGGTGTAGGAGCTATTACAGCCATAGGTAATAATGTTGCTGAATGCCTTTCCTCATTTGAAAAGGAGCAGGCAGGCATGGCTGATATTGCTTATATAGATACGGTGCATCGTCATAATATCCCGGTAGCGGAGGTGAAATTGAGTAATAAAGAACTTGCTGAAATGGCTGGCATTTCTGCTGCAACAAGCCGAACCACACTTTTGGGTTTGATAGCAGCGAAGGAAGCTTTGAATGATGCGGACATTGCTGATCTTTCTTCTTTACGTACAGGGTTTGTTTCTGCTAATACCGTAGGAGGTATGGATAAAAGCGAAATTTTTTTTACGGACTTTGTTACAGATAATAGCAAAGGAAAATTAAGAAACGTGTTTGATCATGAGTGCGGATGTGTAACAGAAGCCATAGCAGATCAGTTGGGGATCAAAGATTTTATGACTACCATTAGCACCGCCTGTTCATCATCTGCCAATGCAATCTTTTACGGTGCCCGTTTAATTAAAAACGATTTGTTAGATGTTGTGATCGCAGGCGGAACAGATGCCTTAACAAAATTTACATTGAATGGATTTAATACCCTTATGATTTTGGATAAAGAATATTGTAAACCCTTTGATGAAAACAGGCAGGGTTTAAACATGGGTGAAGGGGCAGGTTATGTTGTATTGGTATCAGCAAAGGTGGCAAAAAAACTAAAGAAAGCAGTATACTGTAAACTGAGTGGTTACAATAATAGCAATGATGCCTATCACCAAACCGCTTCTTCCCCGGATGGCACTGGTCCCTACCTGGCAATGAATGGGGCTTTGGAAAAAAGCGGTTTAAAGCCTTCAGACATTGATTATATTAATTTGCATGGTACGGGTACACCAAATAATGATAACGCTGAGGGAACAGCAGTAAAGCGATTATTTGATCCGAATTATCCTCCCATGAGTTCTACCAAATCTTTTACAGGCCATACTTTGGGAGCCAGCGGAGGTATTGAAGCGGTATTTTCAGTTTTGGCAATCGCGCATGGAATTATTTATCCCAATCTACGTTTTGAAACCCAAATGCATGAATTTTCATTTGCCCCTGAAAAAAAATTTTTAAAGGGTCAAACAATTAATCACGTGATGTCCAACTCCTTTGGTTTTGGAGGAAATTGCACATCCTTAATTTTTTCCAGGATATAATATGAAGCAATATATTCGTTCATCTGCCTGCATATCGCCGCAAAAAACATTCGGCCAGGCAAGCTTCTTAACAGACGCAATTGAATATAATGGAATCCGCTTACGAGCTATTGAGCCTGATTATACAGGATTTATCGATCCCAAATTAATAAGAAGGATGAGCCACATTATTAAGATGGGGGTTGCCGCGGCTCAGGAATGTTTAAATGAAGGTAATACAGATATGCCCGGGGCAATAATTACAGGAACGGCTTATGGAAGCCTGGGAGATACGGTATCATTTTTAACCAGGTTAATCGAACTGCACGAAGAAATGCTTCCGCCAACTGCCTTTATACAATCAACCCACAATACGGTTGCGGCTCAAATTGCCTTAATGCTTAAATGCCACCAATACAACAATACTTTTGTGCATAAGGGTATTTCTTTTGAAAGTGCCTTATTTGATGCTATGATGCTTTTAAAAGAAAATGAAGCCAATAATGTACTGGTAGGCGGCATTGATGAAATGACGGATGCCAGTTTTGCCATTTTAAGCAGGTTGGGATTATATAAAAGATGGCCGGTTTCAAATTTGTCTCTTTTTGAAACGAGTTCAAATGGAACCATCGGCGGTGAAGGTGCTGTGTTTTTTTTATTAACCGATCGGCCATCAGCAGATAACCTGGCTGAACTCAATGGCATACAAACTTTTTACAAACCAAATGATAATGCGGAAATTGAGCAGAAAATAATCGCTTTCCTGTCGCTATATGGACTGCAAATTGTTGATATTGATATTATAATTACCGGTAAAAACGGCGACCTGAGAAATGATAAAGTGTACCACCAATTAAGCCATTCAATTTTCAGGAGTAGCGCTTTGGTAAATTATAAACATTTGTGTGGAGAATATCCCACTTCGTCGGCATTTGCATTGTGGTTGGCATCGAATATGATAAAAAAAGAGGAAGTTCCGCTTGTAGTGAAGGAAAAAAATGTAAAAAAAATAAATCCCAAAAAAGTACTTATCTATAATCATTACCTGAATAAGTATCATTCATTAATGCTGGTTTCGGCCTGCTAACCTCTCCGGAAGTATGCTAAAAGATAAACTTTATAAAATCACATTATCAGATCACCAGGAGTTTACTATTCACGCTACGCTGGAGCTCGATAAAAACGATGAAATATTTATCGGGCACTTTCCGGGACAGCCGGTATTACCAGGGGCATGTATGTTGCAAATGGTAAAAGAAGTTTTGGAAAACACACTTACTAAATCCCTAATGCTAACAAAAGCTAATCAAATTAAGTTTCTTCGTTTAATAGACCCCGGGATAGATAACATACTTCAACTTACTATAACTTACAAACCCGGAGATAACAATCATATAAATGTTACTGCCACCATTACGGTCTTAAAAGACATTTGTTTTAAATTCAAGGGGATCTTTTCTGCAATATAGATGCCTTTTTATTTTGTTCTGTGTTGTGCTATATAATCAACCATCGTGTTTATATTCACCAGTATTTTTCGGCCCTCTTTAGGGTCTTGGATGGTTATTCCATATTCCTTTTTGAGTAAAACAATCAGTTCAAGCGAATCAATGGAATCCAAACCTAAGCCGGCACCAAATAAAGGCTCCTCATCATTAATTTCTTCGGGAGTTAAAGGGGTTAAATTGAGGAACTCTATAATTTGTTTTTTTAATTCTTGCTTTAATTCTTGAATTTCCATGTACCAATATTTATTTAAATAAGTTTTTTTACTTTCAGTCCTAAAAATATAATTCCCTGTAAAATCAAGGTTATAAGTAATAAAGGTATAACATTTACCAAAATATCTTTCAGCTTGCCGCCTTCCAGGAACAAACCATAGTAAGCTTCCAAACACCAGTGGAGGGGAGAAAATTTCATTATGGTTTTAAACGACTCCGGCATAGCAAAACTGGGAACCATCAGACCACCGATAGCAGCCAGAATTACAATAGATACCGCACCGAAACCATTAGCCTGCTCCTGCGTCTGAGCAAATACCCCGATACAAATAGCATAACTTACCGCACACCACCCGCATATTAACGAGACAAGAACCAGGCCCAATATATCAGAAGGGAGGTTGAGTGCAGGCAAGCCTATAAACGGAAACACCAAAATGCCAATTGCAAAAATTACAGCTGCCTGTGCCATGGTAACTAATAAATAGGTGAGTTGTTTTGACAACAGCGCAACAAAATAGTTAGTGGGTAAAGTTTTTAACCTTACAAAGCTACCGCTAAGCTTTTCGCGGACAATGCTGCCCCCCAGTGATATCACCACAAAAAACATGGCAAATATCGTCCACGCCGGAACGTTATGCTGTGAGGCATTAGGGATGTTCCTGCTTTTATTAATTGTAACCGAAACTTCATTAATAGATGTCTTATTATTCAGTAACTCATTTTCCAATTTTGCCGGTAATGGATTTTCATTAATAGAAAAGTACAGAGTTCTTAATATCTGCTTACTTTCTACCAACTGCAATGCACCGAATAACGCACCATGAATAGATTGCCGCAAAGATTCCTGTAAAATAGGCTGATAATATAGAGTAACAGGTACTGCATTGCCCGCATTCGCATTAATTGTATCTCCCTCCAGGCCAAATGCATTCAATGCCTTGCCTGCAACAGTCCTTGCTTTGGTATCAATTTTTTCAGAAAAATCTGCCGGAATTACCATCGCCAAAAGCGCATCCTTGCTATGCATCCGGTCAGTGATCATCTTTTCACTTTCATCTTTTGAAATCCGGATCAGTTTAAACATGTCAATTTTATCAACAGCCCGTATAAATTCCGCGCTTATTTTCCCCGTATCCCGGTTGCATATTATAAGAGATATTTTGTTTTTATTTATTAATTGGAAAGTGTTGTTCTGGATACTGGTAACAATAAGCACCAGTAAAATGGGCATACCAAACATTAACGCTATCCCAACCTTATCGCGGCTCAGGATACGAATGTCTTTTATGATGGTGGACCAAAGTTTAAACATCATGGATTTCCCTGGTTTTTTCCTGTTAAATTTAAAAATAAACCTTCCAGGCCTTCCTGCCCGTGCTTTACCAGTAAAGTATCCAGATTATCATGTGCGATGATCTTTCCTCTATCAATTAAAGCAATTTTATCGCACAAACCTTCTGCCTCGTTTAACTGGTGTGAGGTATATATCAGTGTGGTGCCATTTTTATTCAGCTCTTTGAGGTAATTAATTATTGCAACCCTGGTTTGTACATCCACACCAACAGTTGGTTCGTCCAGGAACAATATTTTGGGATTGTGTATTACACCTATGGCCAGGTTTACCCTCCTTTTCATACCTCCTGAAAACTTTTGTATTGGTGTGTTCCTTACTTCCGTCAAACCCAGTATTCCTAATAATTCTTTAGTCCTGGTTTTGATCTCTTGCGTGCACAGGCCAGACCATGCCCCAAAAAATTCCAGGTTCTCTGCCGGGCTCAGTTCCTGGTAATAAGATAAATCCTGGGGAACATATCCAAAAAGTTTATTGATTGATTTATCGTGTTTTTTTATTTCATGTCCCAGTAATTCAATGCTGCCATCACTAAAAGAGAGAACACCGGTAATCAGGTTTATCAGCGTGGTTTTACCTGAGCCATTTGGCCCAAATAAGCCAAATCTTTCCCCTTCAGCTATTTTCAAATTGAAGTTGGAGAAAATTGCTGAGGATTGCCCCGGATAACCAAATGCAAGATCCTGTATGTTGACAGCTAATGGTTTCATTATGGCCACTTAATTTTGGATAAGGCTACAAATGCCTGCCGCTCAATTTCTGCTATTTCCAGCAAATAATCACCCATTACATTAAAATCTTCCTGGCTGCCAATGCGGCCCTTATAAATACCAGATGCCTGAACAGCAGCGGTACGCCAAAGATCGCCGGAATCCGTGAACATTTTTGAAATTTCCAATAATGAATCAGTGGGATAATAAGCATGCGCTTCCTGCAAAAACGCCCCGTAAATATAACGAAAACCACCACCTCCTGTTCCTATCTCTTCCTGCATGCGCACCAGTTGTGCCAGGTATAAACCAGCTTGTTTTAAACCAAGTTTTTCCCTCCATTTTTTTATTTTATTACCAGTGTACCTTATCCCTTTTACCCCGACTATGGGCATAGGAATCTTCAACATGCTGTTGATGTTTTTTTCAATACCGCTTCTTATCGCTTTTTTTATTTGTTCTTCTGTTACAATCGCACCAGCTTTTGGGTAATATATTTGCCCTTTAGGCGCCAGTACGCCTTTGGCAAAACGCACCCGTTCAAGTTCATAGCTACTTAAAGTTGCCACATTTTCCATTACCGGGTCGCTGACCAGGTATCTATCTTCCTCCTTGCCATAAACAATTAAATTATGAGCGTTAAAATGAAAACGATATTCTTTTGGGAAATATGGGAGATAATAAACTCCCACCTGGCAACCCACCGGATGGCCGGCAGCAAGACATTCATTTAAAAATAAGGCTGCCTGCTCTTTTGAAGTGAATTTTTTGCGAACAACCTGGATACCTAAGGCTTTGCAGGTCCTTTTAAATATATGGCCAGGCAGCGTACGGAAGGCAATAACGGGCCCATTATTTATTTTTAGCAAAGGTATATACACAAAGAATAAACCCGAGCCTATGCCAAAAGCCAGCGGTTCAGTTATTTGATAAACACCTATGTTTTTCAACAAACTCTGTGTAACTCCATTTTCACAATGTGCCGACTGTAAGTGTTCAAAATTAATCTCCATTCACATTCATATTTTTAAAGTCATCAACACTCACATTAAAAACTTCGGCATAGCGCCGGAGCTTAATGTCAGGTAGGTTTTTAAATATAGCAGGTTTAAGGTGTCTTTTTATTTGCCATTTCCAAAAACCTGTATAGCCGGCTAAAATTCCAATATCCATCAATCCCCTTTCCATAAAAAAAAGTAATGGGCTCGCTTCCATATTTAATACTTTTTCGCGGGCAGCAACAATACGCCCTTCAATATCCTGCCAGGTAGCATCCAGCGCTGTAATTTTAATATCCCATCCATTGCTTAGTTCAGTAACATATTTTCCGGAATCGTCTGTAGCATAACAAACTTCTTTGGTAATCTTGCCAAGTGAACTCAAATCCTGCGGAACATCTTCTTTCTTCATGGATAATTAAATTTATTAGCAATGAATGGTTTAACAAACAGTAAGCAATGCATACATATAAGAAAAACGTGCGCTTTCGGGAACCAGTAATAAAAGTTTTTCGCCCTTTTTCAACCTTCCGCTATGGAACAATTCATTAACCATTAAGAAAATAGAAGCCGCCCCAACATTGCCAACGGTATATAAATTAATAAACCATTTTTCATAAGGAATGCCGCCGCCGTAAATCTCTATAAGGTCGTAAATTTTGGGTTTAAAAAATTCACTGGAAATATGTGGCAGAAAATGATCAATATCAGATACAGTAAGTCCTCTTCTTTCAAATATTTCTTTAATTTTTTTGCCGCCCAAAGTCACAATGTTATTGCTCAATAAGGTTATATCTTGTTTTATGCTGAAAATGGACTTGTTCATAATCTCTTCGGGAGTGAAATCCATGAATCCCTTTAAGGTTCCATCAGGCATTTTTTCGCCACCCATGTACATGCATGTCTCCATCTCATTTGCATAGGAAACCCCTTCTATCCAGTCCAGGCGCAGGCTAAGTCCATTTTCATTGGGCTTGTCAGACATCAGGAAGGCAGATGCACCATCAGACAACATCCATCTTAAAAAATCCTTTTGAAATGCTATATAGGGATTATCACTCAGATCCTTTAGTTTTTTAGCCTCTTCTTCGAAAACATCTGAAACAAGCAGTCCCGAAAATCTTTCAGAACCGGTTGCCACTGCTAACGTAACTTCACCTGACCTGATAGCCATATAGGCATACTTAATAGCATGCATACCTGCACAACATACACCAGCCGGGGAAACAACCTCTATTGCTTCTGATTCCGGCAGCCAGCCATGCGTCATTACCCCATGACTGGGCATCACCTGGTCTGGTGATGATGTTCCGCAGGAAAGCAATTTAATATCTTTTATTTTAGAAGGATCATCTTCAAATAATGCTTTAACGGCCAATGCAGTCATTTGTGCATTGGTATGAGTAGCTTTCCCACCTTTTGCTAAGGCGTAATACCGGTTTATGATACCATTATTACGTAATACAATAGGTTTTGATTTGGAAGGCGTACCATTAATAAAACCAAGGTATAATTCCATATCCTCGTTAGGAACAGGATCATTAGGAAAGAAAGCCGATGTACTATTTATGTAGACTTCAATAGCAGACATAGAGGTAAATTAATCTAAATTTAAATAATATTGTTTTTTTGCTTTTATACGACCAGGAGTAAATGGCTTAATAAAAATCGCATCTATTATAATAATAATAGGTGCCCCTATAAAAAATGCGATCAAAAGATAATATTTGAAGGCCTTGAGCCATATAGTCCTGTTTTTTCTTTTCACAATAATATTTGCCCAGAATGCGAATATTTTACCAGCTACTGATTCTATAATCATTAAATTGTATTTCAGTTTAACTGCACCATCAATAACCAATCCATTCTGTAATCCATCCCATTCATTGCTATTTAAATGACGTAGCACGCGCTCCCCAAATATGCCGGTATGCCTGATGTCAGCATCCGCAACACCCGGAGGGGGGAATAGGTTAAGGTAGCGGTCTTTTTTTCCATGCAGCATCCAGTGAAAAATGGTAACAAAACTGACCGGGTTTGGATGCGTATCTACCAATGCAATATTGCCAACCAGTTTTGCTCCAGTCGCCAGGATCAATTTTTTAACTCTTACAAAAGCGTTAAGCCACATATTTCGCGCACCAGTGATAGTTATAACCGGGGTATTTTTTAATACTGCCATAAACCCAGGATGATGTAATAAAGAATTAATTGGGATACTTGGGGATAAAAACCATGCCTGGTATCCTAAAATAATCAAATCATACGATGTTTCCTTGAGTTCAAAAGGAGCCAGTTCTGATGGCACATCTAAAACACAATCCGGCATCACGCTAAAAAAACGATCAGTTGTCCAGGGGAAAGCGTAATTTTTTGAAAGGTTGATGCTTACTTTTTCTACTGATACACCAGCCTCTATAAGCGGCGACGTAAAATGATCAACAATTTCGCCCATCTGGCCCGATTGTGTATAATAAATAGCCAGTACTTTTTTAATCATCCTGTTATAAATATTAAAAATCTTCCGGATTCAATATTTTTGAATTTTTACTGTAATCAATAATGGCTTGCTGAACAACGGGCGATAAGTTCCTGAAGCATCTTAAAATATATTGTTTGTCTTTTTCAAGTTCTGACCTATACTTAACTACATTAGGCGCATGTTCCTGTATGGTCAGCCTCAAAAAATGGTATTCGCAATTACTGCTGTCTTTTAACAAAGCCCT
The DNA here is from genome assembly GCA_036565505.1 of Hanamia sp. Classification (GTDB taxonomy): domain Bacteria; phylum Bacteroidota; class Bacteroidia; order Chitinophagales; family Chitinophagaceae; genus Ginsengibacter. The sequence goes on along the minus strand of DATCMY010000022.1, from coordinate 17,372 downwards.
TTCAAGTTTAATGCGTCCTTTTTTAAAAAATCTCAGCTTTTCTGCAGGTATTTTTAAAAGTCCACTCTTTCTCATGAGCAGCGCTCCTTCATAAGCTTCTTTTTCACTTATGGAAGCTGAATTTAGTAAGGAAAGCTCTTCATTAACATTCTCAATATTTCCTGAAGCCATTGCTGCATAAAAAGCCGATCTGTCAAAATTTTGTTTTAAATTTTTAGTTGGTACAATCCCATTGGAAAGAATAAAAAACAATGCAAATATTATTCTTAATTTCATTAGTAAAATCCAATCGGGTGTCTTGCAAATATAGAGAATTATGATAAATATCATTTTGCAATGTTTGTTATATTATCGGTTAGTAAATGTCACAAGCAAATCGTAATGATTGGCATTTTTGCTGATAGACTGGCGTGAATTCTAATAAGAGAATTCATTTGGCTAAAAACTGTTTGGATTGACTATATTTGTCAATTAAATAAATTCTTATGAATAAGATATTATCAGTTTTCTTCGTGATGTTGGTTTCTTCTTCACTGTATGCACAAAATTCAAGCGAATCAAAGGTTCAGACCGGAAAAGTGTATTTCATACGCTCAGATGCCTTTCCGCCCCTGGCAGGTGCCTATAATGTATACATTGACGATGCACGCGTTTGCAGGATTAATAACCAAAGATTTTCAATTAAAAATGTTGTCCCGGGCACTCATATTGTTTCCTCTCAAATTTTAGGTAATAAACCAGGTAAGAAAGTTGATAAAGATAAAAAACAGATTGAAGCAGGAAAAACTTACTATATTCAAGTGTACTATAAACACGGTTTATTTTCCAACAAATTGAAAACAAAGGAAATAGATGAGGAATCTGCTAAAAAACTACTTTCTAAATTAAAAGAAGTAAAGAACTGTTGATAAGATTCTTTTTCTTACCGGGCTGGTGTCCTCTCCTCTGCTGTTCTGAGTACTCAGGACAAAAAATTACGCCTTTCTCTTTTAGATAATTAAACCCGCCCCGCTGAATGGTCGGAGGGCATTTGAAACTGCATCGTATGTGTTAGCGCCCTGCATTTTATCTACCAAACATTCGTAAATCAAATCAAAACAAATAAATCTTTTATATATTACAGTAAAAAAAATTAAGTGTCTAAAAATAAAAATGATTTTTCTGGTTCATGGGCTATTATTTTAGGCGGCTCAAGTGGTTTTGGCTTTGCCACTGTCGAAAAACTTGCCATGCACGGTATGAATGTTACTGTATTATACCGGGAAACCGCACAATCAGAGAGATTGGTTAAAGAAAAATTTTTAAAATTAGCCGAAACGTGTGAAGTAAATATTGAGCCATTCAACATGAATGCATTAGATACATCAGCCCGTAACACTTTTATTGAACAATTAAAATCTATTATTAAAAAGAAACATAGTGTCAGGCTACTTCTTCATACTATAGCAAGAGGCAATTTAAAACCATTAGTTTTACCAGATGTTGACCCAGATAAAGATAGCGAGGTTCTATCTATTGAAGATATACAGTTAACTACTTACGCTATGTCAACCAGTATTTTAGACTGGGCCAGATCCATTTTAAAAGCTGAACTTTTTCAACCAGATGCAAGGATAATTGGACTCACCAGTGAAGGCGCTCATAAATATTGGGAGAGCTATGCTGCGGTTTCAATTGCCAAAGCATCGCTTGAAAGTCTTACAACCTATATGGCCATAGAATTAAGTACCTATGGATTAAGAACAAATTTGATACAGGCAGGAATTACAGAAACACCTTCCCTAAAAAAGATACCCGAAAGTGAAAAGCTGCTCCGCATAGCAAAAGATAGAAACCCAATGGGCAGAATTACAACACCCATTGATGTGGCAAATGTGGTGTATCTATTATGCACAGATGAAGCATCCTGGATAAATGGATCTTTAATTCATGTAGACGGCGGAGAGCATTGCCGGTAATCACCCATTTAACGCTTTTATAAAATTCATAAGACAACTTATCAAGAACATGTATAACGATATTATTGCTCATTTACCCTATAAATCCTCTTTTCTTTTTATAGATAACATCTCGTCGCTGGATATGAATGGCGTAACTGGTGATTATACATTAAAAAGAGATGCCTTTTTTTATGAAGATCATTTTGTAAATAATCCGGTTACACCAGGCGTAATAATTACCGAGATTATGGCACAGATTGGTTTGGTTGTATTAGGGATACACCTGATTACATGCGAAAACAGGGATGATAACTTAGCCATAGATGAAGGGTCATTCCCTTTGCTTACAGCAACAGATGTTTCTTTTTTTAAAATGGTATTACCAGGAGAAAAAGTAATAGTTACTTCCCAAAAACAATATTTTCGTTTTGGGAAATTAAAGTGTTTGATAGAAATGCATAATGGTGCAGCAGAATTAGTTGCAAAAGGTATATTTTCGGGTATTATTAAAAATGCCGTTATAAAAAGTAAAGCAGAATGAGTCGTCGAGTTGTAATAACTGGTTTAGGCGTAGTTTCACCCAATGGAATGGGAATTCCTGATTTTCTACACGCAATACAAAATGGTATTTCGGGTATAAAATACATGCCGCAATACGAAGAACTTAAGTTTAATTGCCAGGTAAGCGGTATGCCCGAATTTGAATGGGAACAACTTAGAAATTATATTACCGAAACCAGCTTGTATGGTTTAAAAGGTAAGGGTATTGCTTTTGGTTTAAAAGCGGCGCTGGATGCATGGATGGATGCCGGCAACAACATTGTAAGTGAAGAAACACTTTGGGAAACCGGTTGTGTATTCGGCAGCAGTGTCGCTGATACAGATGTGATTAAAAATGCCATTACACGTGTGGATGCTAAAGAATCAAAAAAACTGGGTTCCCGTGTGGTTGAGCAGATTATGAACAGCGGTGTTACTGCCTATATCTCAGGCCGCTTAGGATTGGGGAATAAGGTCATTAGTAATTCAGCTGCCTGTGCCACTGGAACACAGGCCATATTAATGGGCTATGAATACATAAAATACGGCCTGGCTAAGCGCATGGTAGTTGGCAGCAGTGAATATGTAGATTCTTATATTTTTGGCGCATTTGATTCTATGCGTGTTTTGTCAAGAAAATTTAATGACCAACCTGAAAAGGCGTCGCGGCCAATGAGTATGTCCTCAGGTGGTTTTGTTCCGGGATCAGGCGCAGGTGCCCTCATCCTGGAGGACCTTGATTTTGCGCTGGCTCGCAATGCTACAATCTACGCAGAAATACTTGGTGGAAGCAATAATTCGGGGGGACAAAGAAATGGCGGCACTATGACCGCTCCCAGTTCTGTGGGTGTTATCAGATGCATCCGTGAAGCTTTGGCAGATGCAAAAACCAATGCTCAGTCAATAGATCTGATAAGCGGGCACTTAACGGCCACCTTTTCTGATAAACTCGAAATTCAAAACTGGGCAGAGGCATTGGGTAGAAAAGGAGTTGATTTTCCACTAGTCAATTCTTTAAAGTCCATGATCGGGCATTGCCTCAGTGCAGCAGGTTCAATTGAAACCGTAGCAGCGGTATTGCAAATCGCGCATCAATTTGCACATCCCAATATCAACCTGGAAGATCCCAATCCTGAAATAATAGATCTTATAGGAGCAAATAATTTACCCACAAAAAAGATAGACAGGGAGATTAATATTGTAGCAAAAGCTAATTTTGGCTTTGGCGATATTAATGCCTGTTTAATAATTTCAAAATATGACAAAAATGGATAGAAATGCAATTTTAAATGAATTAAAAAAAGTACTTACCCCTTATACGGAAAACAAAGAAATGTTGAATGGAATTAATGAACAGACCGATCTCGTCAAGGATCTAAAGATCAATTCTGCTAACCTGGTGGATATTATTATAGATGCAGAATCACAATACCATATTGAAATTGATTTCGAATCAGCAGAAAAAATGTATAATGTAGGAAACATTATTGATGTGATCATTGATAAAATGAATCAATCTGCGTGAAAAGTGCAGGCAATGATATTGTAGCATTAAGATCAGTCGATAAACAGCGAACCAGCCAATTTAGGTTTTATTCAAAGATCCTTTCTTCTTCCGAGCAGGAGCTTTATCATCAGCCACAATTTGCAGAAATGCCTTTTGAAAACTATGTATGGTTATTATGGTCGGTTAAAGAGTCGATATACAAATACCTTAAAAGAGCCATTCCCAATTTGGTATTTTCTCCAACCAGGATCGTCATTCAGAACATTAAAATTCCTCCAGTTCTTTTGATGACTAAATCAGAAGATATCCAATGGGAAAACACAGGATATGATGAAGAATTATACAGTGGTAAGGTTATATACGAATCGCATATTTTTTATTTTCAATCAAAGATCAACAAGGACTGGATAGCTACAGTAGTTAATGATGATGAAAATTTTTACAATGTTTTTTGGGGGATTCAATCAATTGATAATACCGGTTATTATCATCAATCGAAAGCAGCCAGAACATTACTTTTAAAAAAGATAAACTCATTTTTCCCTGGCGATTTGCATGTAGAGAAAAACCATGTTGGTTACCCGGTCATACTAAAGGGTATTCAAAATATGGATATCCCTGCTTCATTGGCGCATGATGATCATTTCGTCGCATATTCTTTTTTATTAAATTCCGCGTATAAAAAATAATATATGCATTAGGCAAAAAAGTGCTCAATGCTATTTCTATAATTCAAGAACCTTGTAACCTGGCATCATAAATTATAAGTTCTTGCAAATTTAAAAAAATGAATTACTGCCTTTTAATATAAATCGTCAGAAAAAAGTGGACTGAAAAAAATATACCTTGATGGATTTAAAAATTTTAAATCAGATTCAAATAACAATGAAGATATTTTAATATTAATCTATAATATTTGCTCTTTGTAGATACGTTTATATGAACTACATCAATAACGATCCATCATCTAAAAAAAGTAAACTTTTTATTAAAAAATATTTCATGATTTTAAAAATAATCGGGGATTCTTAAAACAGAAACCCCTGTAAATATTGAACTTACAGGGGTAATGAAATTAGGTGGAATTTACCTGGTGACCCCGTCAGGATTCAAACCTGAAACCTTTTGATCCGTAGTCAAATACTCTATTCAGTTGAGCTACGGGGCCAACGAGGCGCAAAAATAATAAATTATTGTTTGAACCCAATTTCTTATTTTATTTTAATTAGGATTGTCAATTTAAACTCACAATTCTTTAGCATATTGCAAACAAATTTTTCGCATGAAAATTTATTTCTGGTCGGTGGGCAAAGCGCATGATCCTTATGTAAAGGAAGGTATTGAGCTTTTTACAAAACGTATTTCACATTATTATCCCGTAGAATGGAAAATTTTTCAGCCCGCTAAAAATGCCGCTTCCTTTTCTGAAGCTGAAATAAAAAAAGCTGAAGCCACTATCCTTTTGAATGCATTACAAAATGATGATGTGCTGATTGCTTTGGATGAAAATGGAAAACAATGGAATTCAATAGAGCTCGCCAATTTCATTCAGCAAAAAGCAAATGAAAGCACTAAAAATATCATCTTCTTAATTGGAGGTGCCTATGGGCTTCACGAAAGTATTTTAATAAAATCGAACAATAAATGGAGTTTATCAAAATTAGTTTTCCCGCACCAGTTAGTAAGATTGATACTCACGGAACAGATTTACCGGGCCTGTACCATTATCCGAAATGAAAAGTATCATCATTCTTAGTTTTTATGTAGGTTTGATGCTTTTAAAAAACACAAAATGTCTGTTACCCTTATTATTACCGTTATTACCGTTTTGGTTTCGTTGGCCGCTTTTCAAAGCCAGAAAATGATGGACGATCTCATATTTTATCCTCCTGCTGTTACACAAAAAAAGCAATATTACCGGTTCATCACCTGTGGATTTATTCATGCAGATTTTATGCATCTCGCATTTAACATGATTTCATTCTATTTATTTTCTGATGGTCTTGTTGAACCTGCATTCATCAGCTATTTTGGAGAATATGGAAAACCAGCTTTGGTCCTTATGTATGTTGCGGCTTTGGTAGTTTGCCTGCTTCCTACTTATTTTAAAAATAAAAACAACCAGAATTATCGTAGCCTTGGCGCATCAGGAGCTGTGTCAGCGGTGGTTTTTGCCGGTTTAATGATTTCACCGTTAACCCAGGTAGGATTTTTCATTATTCCTCCCATCATTCCGGGATTTATTTTCGGGCCTTTGTTTTTGGTGATTTCTTTTTACATGGATAAGCGTGGCAGCGATAATGTCAATCACTCGGCACACATTTGGGGAGCTTTATTCGGATTGGCATTTATTATTATTGCAACAAAATTATATTCCCATACTGATATTGTTTCAAGCTTTGTGCAGGATGTAAGGTTTTGGTTTAAAAGCAAATTCAACTTAGGGTAATCTCCAGGATACTTTTAGTTTTAGATGTTATTTTAAAACGATCATCAATTCTTTTACTAATAACCCAGATGATTTTTTTGTTGCTTTCAATAATCCATATTTTTTCTTTGTCTGTCAAAGACATTTTTTGATCAATAAAAAATTTACTTAATTTCTTTTTTTTCTGCATTCCTAAAGGATAAAAATAATCGCCTTGTTTCCATTTTCGCAGCAATAAGGGGAAAGTGATATTTTCTAAATCTATTAATGCAATAAAGTTATTATCATGAAGTTTGAAGATTTGTCCTTCACGCAAATTTTGAAATCTTAATTTTAATTTCCCTAATTCAAAACTAATTTCTTTATCATTTTTATGGATCAAAATATGATTCGCTTCCAAAGTATTAATAGGTACTATAATAAGCCAGTTACGGTTTTTAATAATTTTATGCGTTGCAGATGTAATAAATTTTCCTGTTTCGCTTTTTAATAAATGAACCACTTCTTCAGTTTGATGAGCAGTAAAACCAAAATCTTTTATGATCTCATAAACGATGGTTTTTAAAGGTGCAGCTTTCAACAATTTTAATACAGGAATATGTATTTCATTTCCCTTTTCTTCTAATAATTTTTTCTTATGCAGGTGAATTGATTGCTGGTATAAAATTTCTATTTCTTTAAATCTTTCAATATTATTCAATAAATTTTCTTCTACCTGCGGGAATACTTTTTGAACAGATGGGATCAATTGATTTCTGAAATAATTGCGGGTATATTTATCAGAAATATTAGAAGAATCTTCTTCAAATGATAAATTATTTTCCCGGGCAAACTCAAGTAATTCGGCTTTTTTTGCAAACAACAATGGCCTGATTATTTTTTCCTGTTTGGATAGAATACTATGCAAGCCTGTAATACCGGTACCTTTAAAAAAATTCATTAATAGTGTTTCAATATTATCATTGGCATGATGAGCCGTGAGTAGATATGTTGAATTTTGAATGTTGGCTGTTTTTATCATTTCATCAAACCATTCATATCTTAATTCCCGCGCTGCTACTTGAATAGAAACCTTATTCTGAAGGACATATTCATTGGTATTAAATTTTTTTATAAAAACCTTTACGCCATATTTCTCCCCAAGAGATCGTACAAAATTTTCATCCCGCTCACTCTCCTCCCCTCTTAATTGAAAATTGCAATGGGCTATTTCAAAATAAAAACCTGCCTGTTTACACAATTCACATAATACAACAGAATCAACACCACCGCTTACTGCAAGCAGTAAATGGTCCTTTTTTTGAAAAAGATTTTGCTCGTTAATATTATTGATAAATCTTTTGAATAAGGACATGTTATTTTTTAAAATTGTTAAGCTTATAGAAGAGGTCGATATCTATTCTATGGATCAAAAAGGAATGGACAGGTCTCGATCTGTCCGTACACGACCTGTCCCTAAGATTAATTTTCGATCTCATCTTCGGCATCTTCATACGCTCCCTGCAACTCACTATAAGCATGATGATCGCCTGCTGCCTCGGCCACTTCCATACCTCTTTTATACACCCGCATTGCTTTTGCAGTATCTCCAATTCTTTCTAATAATTTACCCAAATGATAATAGGAGCCGATGTAGGTAGGCTCCCTTTTTAAAATCTCATTAAACAATTTTTTTGCTTCTTCATCATTACCAACTTTTATATATTCCAAAGCCAATGCATGTTGCAGAAAACTATCTTTCTCAGCAGTTTTCATGTATTCTTTCAACTTGTTTATTCTATCCATCAAATAATTTTTTACATTTTCTTTACTTAGTATCTTTGCGCCACCAATAAAAGCCGAATAATGAAGATACTTGTTTGCATCAGCAAAACACCAGATACCACAGCAAAAATAGCTTTCACTGATAACAATACGAAATTTGCAGAAACGGGAGTTCAATTCATTTTAAATCCATATGACGAATGGTTCGCTTTGATAAGAGCTATTGAATTGAAGGAAGCTGATCCCACAACAGTGCTGCATTTAATAAATGTTGGCGGTGCCGATGCTGATCCTATTATTCGCAAAGCGCTGGCCCTTGGCGGGGATGAAGCAATACGTGTAAACAGCGATAGTAACGATAGTTTTTATATCGCTTCGCAAATTGCAGAAATAGCTAAACAAAATAATTACGATCTTATTTTTACAGGAAAAGAAACACTTGATTATAATGGTTCTTCCATTGGCGGAATGGTTGCAGAATTATTAAGCATGCCTTTTATTTCCCTGGCAACAAAATTTATACTTGAAGGAACTTCGGCCATAGTTAACCGTGAGATAGAAGGAGGCGAGGAAGTTGATGTAGTAAGCCTTCCAGCGGTAGTTAGTTGCCAAAAAGGAATGGCCGAACAACGCATACCTAATATGAGAGGAATTATGAGTGCAAGGACAAAACCGTTGAAAGTAATAGAACCCATACCGGCAGATACGCTCACTTCTATAGAATCTTTTGATTTACCACCTGCAAAAGCTGGTGTAAAATTAGTACCTGCTGACCAACCAGAAGAATTGGTAAGGCTACTTCATGAAGAGGCAAAACTTTTTTAAAAGCTCCTAATACTGAAGGGGATTGAAGAAGTTTGATAAAGGTTTGAGGTTTTTAATTCTTAATTCATAATTATATAAAATGAGCGTATTAATTTTTCTTGATCAATCAGAAGGGCATATAAAAAAGAGTTCCCTGGAAGCAGCATCTTATGGTGCAAAAATTGCCCGGGACCTGGGTACTTCAGCAGAAGGAATCGTGTTGGGAACTGTAAAAGATGATCTTGCCGCTTTGGGTAAATATGGTTTGACAAAAATTCATACTGTAAAAAATGAAGCGCTGAATAATTTTGATGACGAAGCATATACACACATACTTGCGGAAGCTGTAAAAAATACTGGTTCAAAAGTGGTCATATTCTCCAACAACTTTAATGGTAAATCAATAGCTCCCCGTTTATCTGTTAGATTGAAAGCAGGCTTGGTTTCCGGCGCAGTTTCGTTACCTGATACCAGCAAAGGTTTTGTAGTAAAGAAAAATGTATTTAGCGGAAAAGCATTCGCCAATGTTTCTGTCAAAACTGATATAAAAATCATTTCATTAAATGCAAATGCATATAAAACAACCGAAGGACAAGGAACGGCAGAAGTTGCTGAATTGAGTGTAGAGATTCCGCAAGCAAGAGTAAAAGTAAAAGAAGTAAATAAGGTAGTGGGTGAAATTCCATTAGCAGAGGCTGAAATAGTAGTAAGTGGTGGACGGGGAATGAAAGGGCCAGAAAACTGGGGAATCATAACTGACCTTGCCAAATCGCTTGGCGCAGCAACGGCTTGCAGCCGCCCGGTAAGTGACAGCGACTGGAGGCCGCATCATGAACATGTAGGGCAGACAGGGCTTACCATTGCACCCAATTTATATATTGCGATTGGCATTTCGGGCGCAATACAACATTTGGCGGGAGTAAACAGAAGTAAAACAATAGTTGTAATCAATAAAGATCCGGAAGCACCTTTTTTAAAGGCAGCCGATTACGGAATTGTTGGAGATGCATTTGAGGTAGTTCCGAAAATTACTGAGGCTATAAAAAAACTAAAAGGGATTTCTTGATCAGAAATTATTTGGAACATTTTTATGATTAAGAATTCAATATTTGTAAGGCGTTAATTTTTATATATTTGCTAATAATACAGTAAATAAAATACAGAGGTGTATGAAGAAAATAGAATTGGAAATTGTTGCCCTTTCACATAGTATTACACAAACCCATTCTTATGCGGTTGTGTTGGGTGAAGTAAACGGATTACGCAGGTTGCCCATCGTTATTGGCGGTTTTGAAGCGCAGGCTATAGCAGTTGCACTTGAACGAATGCAACCAAGCCGCCCCCTCACCCACGACCTTATGAAAAATTTTATGATGGCTTTTAATGTTGATCTTCATGAAATAATTATCAACGATTTACAGGAAGGAATTTTTTATTCAAAATTGGTTTGCTCCACGGATAAAGATACTGTTGAAATTGATTCACGCACTTCTGATGCTGTGGCGCTGGCAGTACGCTTCGGCTGTCCTATTTTTACTTATGATAATATTCTTGATAGCGCCGGCATATTGATGGAAGAAGATGATAAAAAGAAAAAAGTAGTAGTTTCTCATACAGATGAAAGCAGTGATGATCTTAAAAAATTATCTATTCCGGAATTGGAAAATTTATTGAAAGAAGTATTGGAACATGAAGATTATATTAAAGCAGCATCAATCAGAGATGAAATAAAAAGCAGGAAGAGCAGTTAAAATCCATTTGTCCAGAAGAGAAATCAGAAGAAGGATTTTATAGGTTGAATGGTTAATTGATACTTGATTCTTGATACTTTTATATGGTAACATTCCCCAATTGTAAAATAAACCTCGGCCTTAATGTTCTGCAAAAAAGAGAAGATGGTTTTCATAACATTGAAACCGTTTTTTATCCCATTCCTATCCTTGACGTTTTAGAAATCGTATCATCTTCAACAGATACTACTGAACTTAAAATTACCGGTTTACATATAGGCGAAGACGAAAACAATTTATGCCGGAAAGCTTATCATCTTGTAAAAAAAGATTTTACACAATTACCAGAAATAAAAATGCATTTGCATAAAGTAATTCCAATGGGAGCCGGATTGGGCGGTGGTTCTGCAGATGCTGCGTTCACTCAGTTACTACTTAATAAAAAATACAATCTTAATATTCCGGAACATCAACTTTACGATTATTCATTACAGTTGGGTAGCGATTGCCCTTTCTTTTTGTTGAATCATGCATGCCTGGCATCTGGTCGTGGTGAAATATTGGATCCAATTGAACTTTCACTTTCAGGTTATAAAATGCTGATCGTAAATCCGGGAATTCATATAAGCACCAAAGAAATTTTCCGGGAAATACTTCCTGCTTTTCCTGAAAAAAAAATAAAGGATATAATCAGGCAGCCATTGTCAACCTGGAAAGATGAATTAATTAACGATTTTGAAAAAATTGTTTTTCAAAAAAATTCACAGGTAAAGGGAATCAAAGAAAATATGTACCGACATGGTGCCATATATGCTGCCATGACGGGCACAGGGAGCACCGTGTTTGGAATATTTAATACCAACGAAAACTTCGATTATTCAATTGAAAACCATTTTTACAAATGGCTTTCCCTATAGAAATCATAAGATTTTGAAAAAAGGTTTAAAGTAAAATATTTTTTGAAAAAAAAGCATTAGCTCCAGAAGATTGAAAAAGTTTCAGCTTCATAAATATTCGCACCCATTTATTAATTATTCAATTTTTTAAATACCTTTGTCATTCAAAATACAGAATTGATCAACTCAAATTACATACTACATTTCCTTTCGGAAAATCTGGATTTCTTAGATCACAAGATCTAACCATATCGCCCCTTTTCTTTCAATCCTACTTCATTTTTATTTATTTTTTTTAATTTTTTCATATGTCAGCACAATCCACTATTTCTCAAACTGATTATTATATTGATCTTGAAAATCAATACGGAGCCCATAATTATCATCCACTCCCTGTAGTTCTAAAAGAAGGCAAAGGTGTTTTTGTTTGGGATGTAGAAGGGAAAAAATATTATGATTTTCTAAGCGCTTATTCTGCCGTAAACCAGGGACATTGCCATCCTAAAATTATTCAGTCCCTGGTAGAACAAGCACAGAAATTAACCCTAACCAGCAGAGCCTTTCACAGTGAGGAGCTTTCTATTTTCACCGAATTTATCACCATGTTTTTTGGTTATGATAAAGTATTGCCCATGAATTCAGGGGCCGAGGCTGTAGAAACTGCTTTAAAACTTTGCAGGCATTGGGCTTACAGAATAAAAAAAGTGGAAGAAAATAAAGCAAAGATCATCGTTTGCAAAGGTAACTTTCATGGAAGAACATTAGGAATCATTTCCTTCAGTACAGATCCAACTGCAAAAGATGATTTTGGTCCATTTGTTACAGGTTTTGAAGAAATTCCTTATAATGATCTTCCCGCTTTAGCAAAAGCATTAGAAGATAAAAATGTAGCGGGATTTTTAGTAGAACCTATACAGGGTGAAGCAGGAGTAAATGTTCCTGATGAAGGATATCTTTCAAAAGCAAAGCAGTACTGTACAGATGCCAATGTATTATTCATAGCTGATGAAATACAAACCGGCCTGGGCAGAACAGGAAAAATGCTTTGTTGCGATCATGAAAATGTGAGGCCTGATATTTTAATTTTAGGAAAAGCTTTAAGTGGCGGCACTTTGCCTGTAAGTGCTGTACTTGCCGATGATGAAATAATGCTTACTATAAAACCAGGCGAACACGGAAGTACCTATGGAGGAAATCCATTAGCATGCAAAATTGCCGTTACTGCTTTAGAAGTTTTAAAAGAGGAGAACTTGTCAGAAAATGCCGAAAACCTGGGCAATCTTTTTAGAGAAGAAATATACAAAATTAAATCTCCTCACATTGTACAAGTGCGTGGCAAAGGACTTTTAAACGCAATAGTAATTGACCATGAGAATCAAAATGCCGCATGGGATTTTTGTATTGCCCTAATGGAAAATGGCCTTTTGGCGAAACCCACTCATGGAGATAAAATTCGTTTTGCCCCACCATTAAATATTACAAAAGAAGAAATAATAGATTGTGTAAGAATTATTGAAAAGAGTTTGAAGGTATTGGATTAATCATTTCAAATCATCTGCATCAAATACAAGTGGTAGCAAGTCTAATGCATTTTCAATAATTTGTACCTTTCCCTCCATTCCGCTAAGAATGATTCTGATAGGTTGATTTGTTCTTACCTGGAATTCAACGAAGGACTGACGGCAAATGCCACAAGGGCTTACCGGGTGATTACTATTTCCATTAAGATTATGATAGCTTATGGCAATGGTTTCTATTCCAACTCCCGGAAACAAAGAAGATGCAGTTGACATCAAAGTTCTTTCTGCACAAATTCCTGCCGGATAGGCGGCATTTTCCTGATTGGTTCCTTTTACAGTTTCTCCGTTTGCCAATTTAGCAAAAGCTCCAACCAGGAAATTGGAATAGGGAGCGTATGCGAATTGAGTAACAGAACGAGCTTCCCGCAAAATGTAAGCATCCTCATTATTCAATTCGTCGATAGAATCATAAACTTTAATATTAAATTTAATTTCCTCGTTTATCATTATAATTTTTAATTAATTTATTCGGATAGAGTTTTGAAAATTACAATTTTGAATCCGTAAAAAACCCATTCATAAAAATTATTTTTCTGGATACGAGTAAGATCGTACTTTGCTTACGAATAAAGTCGTAAATATGAACATACCTAAAAAAATTAAACCTACAGAAAGCGAACTTGAAATTTTACAAATTTTATGGCAACGTGAATCTGCAACCGTACGGGAAGTGCATGAAGAACTTTCGAAAAATAAAACTTCAGGTTACACCACTACTTTAAAACTCATGCAGATCATGTTTGAGAAAGGAATAGTAACACGTGATGATAGGGCCAAAACGCATATTTACCAGGCTGCGCTCAGCAGAAAAAAAACACAAAAACAATTTTTGGATAAAATGATCAAGGGCTTATTTGCAGGCTCTTCTACTCAATTGGTTTTGCAGGCATTGGGAAATCAAAAAGCTTCAAAAAGTGAACTTGACGAAATTCAAAAATATTTGGATGATTTAAAAAACGGATAAAATGGATATTATCTCTCTCCAACATTCCCTTTTTCTAGGTGCACTTGGCAATGCCATTCTAAATAGTTTATGGCAGTCCTTTTTACTTTGGATTATTTATGAGACTATTATCATATCTTATAAAAAGACGGATGCAAAAATTAAACATAATCTGAGTGTGCTTTTTACCTTTGGTTCTTTTATTTGGTTTGTCATCACCCTTATTTCAAAACTGATCATTTCTGATAATATTTCAACGTTTGTTCCTTTAATAAATAACCAGGAAAATACATCTAATGGTAATATTTCATCATTCCATGAAATTTTAACTTATGCTGGCAACGTCCTTCCCTATCTTTCTGTTGGGTATATTTTTCTGTTATTATTCTTAACGGCAAAACTTTTTATAGCCTACAGGCATGTACATTACATTGCTCATAAAAACCTTTTTAATCCTCCTGCTGCACTGAATCTTTTTGCTTCACAAGTATCTTTGCAACTTGGAATTCCTAAAAAAATAAAAATCTGGATTTCAAATCATATTGAAGTTCCAGCTACCATTGGCTTTTTAAAACCGGTTATCCTGATACCTTTTGCTTCACTCAATCATTTAACGGTTCACCAATTAGAGGCAGTAATTCTGCATGAATTATCACATATAAAAAGGAACGATTATTTTATAAATCTTTTGATTTCGATTATTGAAACTATTCTATTCTTTAATCCATTTATAGCACTTTTTATTAAAATTATTAAGAGTGAAAGAGAAAATTGCTGCGATGATTTTGTGCTTCAATATCGCTACGACCCGCACTCGTATGCATCGGCCTTATTAAGATTAGAGCAATCACGAAAGAATAATGTGCAACTTGCTTTGGGAGCGGTTTCAGGAAAAAAACAATTGCTAAGCCGCATAAAAAGGATCACAGGAACTCATACTGTAAATCAATTTAATTACGGCCAAAAATTATTGGCATTATTAATTACAACTGGAATTATTTGTTCACTTGCATGGCTTTCGCCCTCGAAGGTGAAAAAAGTAATAAAAAACCCTTCGCAATTAACAGTTACTAATATAGTAACACAGAAATATCAATTTGATAATATTCCAGGAAAAAAAGAAATTGAAAAAAATGTAAATAAGATTGAAACAGAAAAAACAGGGAAAGATCACCAGATAATAAAAATTCAGGAAGAAATAAATACTCCGGAAATAAGTGAAATTCCCGGAACAAATTCTTCTGCTGAAAAGGAAAAGAATAAAGTTATTGATAAAATTTCAGGAAATGATTTGAAATCAAGTGATCCAACTCAGGCTTCAGAATTGGATCAACTTAATTTAAAAGCTTTAATTTTTAAAAATATTCCTAAAATTTCAATAGGAAATTTAAATATCAATCTTGATAAAGAAATAAATAAAGGATTAATTCAAGCTTATAAAGAGATTAATAAAATTGATTGGACAAAAGTTCAAGACAACATCAAACAAAGTTTTTCCAAAATAAAAATTGATCAAATATCAGAAAAAGAAAGAGCTGAAATCGCTAAAGCGAAGAGTATTATTTCTCATCTGAAAATAGACAACGGGCAATTTAATTCAATTAAAATTTTACAGGAAATCAGCCGTCAACAAAAGTTAATTGCTGATTCAATAAAGGCAGCTGGCAATACTTTCATTATTCAATTACCAGGAAGAATAGTAGAAGAACATAAGAGAAATTCATTGCAAAATCTGAATAGTTCAACGAATAATTTTGTTTTTACTCCTGATAATAAATTAGATTTTAATATACTATTTAATAGTAAAAAATCTAAAACAGAAAACAAAAGCGAAGAAGCCTCTTTTGAGTCAAACGGGAAAAAATTGAAAATAGATATACAAAAAGTTCCTTCACAGGCCGAACCCACCAAGCGAAATACCAACTTAAAAAGAACTCAACACATAATCATAGAAATTTAGAGATTTGTGTGCTGAAATTCTAAATTTACTCGTGAATTTTGTTTACCAATGTTGATAAAAGCATTCCTAAGCCTCACAAAACCAACCATATACAATTTTACAGAACAGGGCTTATACTCGAAACTTTTACTGATCAGTGAAAATAGATCAGCGCCAAAATTTACAATTTAAAATTAAAGGTTCATGCAAAAACAAAAAAAGCCGCATAGACATGCGGCGTTTGTTAAGAACCAATAGGTTCTGTAACCCCCAAAGAAAACGAGTTTAATATTTTATATTTAATTGTTCAAAGCAAGCTCTCTTGTTTCACTGAATTCAACCTCTCCATCTGTACTTACATGCTTTAAACGATAATAAGCTTCTTTTTTGTTGGTGCTGATTTTATCAAAACAACCATAGCAATCACAATCAGTTTTGGTAGGATCTGAACCCAATATATAAGCGACCGTTTTGAAGTTTTTACCATCATTACTTTTTTCAAGTTCAAAATAATTGGTAGGTGTTGCATTATCAGTTGACCAATTCACACTCACTTTATTTTTATTTTTTACAACTTTAAAATCAACAATATTGATTTTATGGTGTTGAACATTTTGTGCGTTTACTTTCATTGAGAAAGTTGCAAAAAGGATGACAAAAGCACCGCTGAATAACATATATTTTTTCATTGTATAATTTTTATAAATTATTGTTTACAATGAATATTAGGATTCGGGCTTTTAATAAAATCTGGATTTGCAATTAGCAATAAATTGCTGTTTTACTATTTTTTTGGAATAAACTATTTCTTTACCGGTAATTATGATTACCTGCCTTTTGGCAACTTACTTCCATATAGCAAAGATTAGCACTTGTTTCCCTTAAAGAAGATTTAAGAGAAATTTTTAGAAAACTAAAAAATGTAAGTAGAAGAGTATAATATTTATACTTAAAAGTAAAATTTTTATTCATTCCTTGTGTTTGAGGTTAATAAATTCTGATTTCAAGATCCGATTGATCTTTCAGAGTCTGGAGGATTATTTTTATTAAAAATGAATGAGAGGTAAACGACATTCACAATTATGATGCAAACATAGAGCGCATTTTCGAAATTTGCAATACCGTAAAATTACTATTTTTAAATTTTTAGATACAATATATCTATTTTGATAAATTATTAAATAATATTCAAATAATTAAGTTGCCATAAGTAGACAATGCCACAATTTGATGTAAAAAATTTAGATATTTTTTAAATTCAATATTGTTATACGCTTTAAATTGGCCCAAAAAGAAAGAAA
>DATCMY010000021.1:0-4130 GCA_036565505.1 Hanamia sp. | reverse complement strand
TTTCTCTTTGTTGTGATCGCTTTCAACTACACCATCCCTTAAGCGGATAATCCGGTGTGCATAGTTAGCAATATCTTCTTCATGAGTTACTAAAATAACTGTATTCCCATCTGTCTGAATTTTTTCAAAAATATTCATGATCTCAACAGATGTTTTAGAATCCAGGTTTCCTGTAGGCTCATCTGCCAGAATAATGGAAGGATTATTTACCAAAGCTCTTGCTATGGCTACGCGTTGGTTTTGACCACCCGATAATTCATTCGGTTTATGATGGCTTCTATCGGCTAAGCCAACCCTGTTAAGCATTTCATTTGCCAGCTCTGTTCTGAGTTTTTTAGAAGTTCCGTTATAGATTAATGGTAAAGCCACATTTTCCGCTGCGGTTAATCTTGGTAATAAATTGAACTGCTGAAATACAAAGCCAATTTCTTTATTGCGCACATCAGCAAGATCGTCATCAGGCATCTTGCTTACATCTTTTCCATTCAAAATATATTTGCCGGCAGTAGGAGAGTCCAGGCAACCAAGTATATTCATGAGCGTAGATTTACCACTTCCACTGGGCCCCATCAAAGCCACATATTCATTTTTGAAAATTTCAAGGGTAATTGCTTTAAGCACTTTTAATTCAAGCTTGCCCATGAAATAACTCTTTTGAATATTTTCTAATTGTATGATTGAAGCCATATTTTTATATTTAGCAATTAGGTATCAGGTAATGTTTAATAGGCAATTAGAAATTAGCCAGAACCATTTAACCAATTAATTTATTTTTTTATCACCTTCGGCACTTTAAAAAACTGCTCATCATGTAAAGGTGCATTTTTGAAAACATCTTCTTTACTGATAGATCCACTTACAATATCCTTTCTGAAAATATTTATATTTTCACTCATGTGCAATAAAGGCTCAACCCCAGTGGTATCCAGTTCATTTAATTTATCAATAAAGCCAATCATTTTCTCAAGATCATTTTTAATTTCCTGCTTTTCTTCTTCAGCAAACTCGAGTCTCGATAAATTAGCAAGTTTTTCTATTAAAGCATCATTTACTTCCATTGGGCAAATATAGTTCGTTTATCTTTTTTTTGTTGTTCATTGAACAAGTACATTATTCCGTCTATCATTTTTTTTTGAGTAAGGAGCGGTTAGAAGAAAGTTTGGAAGAAAACTGTCTAAACTTTCTAAACCATTTTCCTAAACTATTTTATCTTCGCCAACGTATGAATAAGAAGAAAGAAATAGTAATGAGTGGCATAAGGCCAACTGGTTTTTTACACCTCGGAAATTATTTTGGAGCTATCCGTAATTATGTAAAAATGCAGGACGATTTTGAATGTTTTTTTATGGTTGCTGATCTGCATTCTTTAACTACACACCCTGATACAACAGAGTTGAAAGCCAATGTGCACAGAGTTTTGGCTGAAAATATCGCCTGCGGGCTCGATCCTGATAAAGTGGCATTATATTGCCAGAGCCATGTACATCAAACAGGCGAATTGTATCTCTATTTAAATATGCTTGCTTATAAAGGGGAACTTGAAAAAACCGTAACTTTCAAAGACAAAGCCCGTCAGCATCCGGATAATATTAATGCCGGATTGCTCACTTATCCTGTGCTGATGGCGGCGGACATTCTTATACATCGTGCAAAATATGTTCCTGTAGGGAAAGACCAGGAACAGCATCTTGAAATAGCAAGAACTTTTGTAAATAGATTTAATCACCGGTATGGGGAAGTATTTCCAGAACCTGTGGCTTATAATTTTGATAACAAATTAGTAAAAGTGCCTTCGTTGGATGGAAGTGGTAAAATGAGTAAGAGTGAAAATAAACTGGCCACTTTATACCTTGCTGATGAAGATGAG
Organism: Hanamia sp.; assembly: GCA_036565505.1. GTDB lineage: Bacteria > Bacteroidota > Bacteroidia > Chitinophagales > Chitinophagaceae > Ginsengibacter. Next base: position 2,263 of record DATCMY010000021.1, on the reverse strand, counting down.
GACATCAGAAAAAAAGTAATGAAAGCCAGGACTGATAGCGGTCCAGCTGAAAATAATTCTGAAAAACCTGATTATATTGAAAATTTATTTTTATTGATGCAATTAGTAAGTGCAGAAGAAACATTGAATTATTTTGAGGATAAATTCAATAACTGCTCTATCCGTTATGGAGATATGAAAAAGCAATTAGCAGAAGATATGGTTAACTTCATTTCGCCTATCCGAAACAAAATAAATGCGATCCTTGAGGATGAAGCCTATTTGCGACAGGTAATGAAACAAGGAGCTGAAAAAGCTACTGCACATGCAGAAACAACCATGGAAATGGTAAGAAACGCAATGCACCTTAATTATTTTCGGTAATATACTATCTGTACCAAACATTAAGTAGCTAACTGGCAGTTGATTTTCGGGAAAATTAAATCTTAAATATATTATTGATTTTTTATTTACTTTTAAATGCCTGCCATCAGGAAGGTGGTATTTAAAATTGTTGAAATAAAAAACTGAAAACAGGAAATGGCTAAATCAAAAAAACCAAAACACATTGCAATAGCAGGCAATATCGGTGCTGGCAAAACAACGCTTACTGAGTTGCTGAGCAAACATTATAGATGGATTCCTCAGTTTGAAGATGTGGATCACAATCCATATCTCAACGATTTTTATGAAGACATGCCAAGGTGGAGTTTCAATCTTCAGATATTCTTTTTAAACAGCAGGCTCAATCAACTTTTAGAAATTCAGCGGGGTACCGAAACGGTAATTCAGGACAGAACCATTTATGAAGATGCCAATATTTTTGCACCTAACCTACATGATATGGGATTGATGACTAAGAGGGATTTTACCAACTATTATACTTTTTTTGAAACGCTGAAAACCATGGTGAAGCCGCCTGATCTTTTAATTTACCTGAATGCATCGGTTCCTACGCTCGTTGCACAAATTCAAAAACGCGGACGTGAATATGAAGAAAATATCCGGCTCGATTATTTAAAAAAGCTCAATGAATTTTATAATAAATGGATATCAGGATACAAGGAAGGCCCACTATTGATCATAGATGCAGATACTAATAAATTTGCCGAAAAAGAAGAAGATTTAGGTTTAATTATCAATAAAATTGATTCGCAATTATTTGGGTTGTTTTAATCGTTGCATTTTTTCATTAATTGACTACAGGAGCTGCCGCTAAAATTTCAGCATCGGCCTGATGAGCAAATTTTTCAAAATTTTTTATAAATTTTAGCCCAAGTTCTTTTGCTTTTTCATCATAGGTGTTTTTGTCTTTCCAGGTATTCCGTGGATTTAATATTTCTGCGGGTACACCAGGGCATTCTTTGGGCATCATCATTCCAAAAACAGGATGCGGTTCATATTCTACATTGTCGAGTCCACCTTCCAGTGCAGCCGTAATCATTGCACGTGTGTATGATAATTTCATTCGCTTTCCTATGCCATAAGGGCCTCCGCTCCAGCCTGTATTGATCATCCACACATTTACCTGATTCTCTTTCATTTTTTGACCAAACATTTTCGCATATTGCCCAGGGTGCAGTGGAATAAATGGTCCGGCGAAACAGGCGCTAAAAACCGGTTTCGGCTCATGAACGCCCTCTTCGGTACCGGCAACTCTGGCGGTATAACCACTGATGAACTGGTACATGGCCTGACCCGGACTGAGTTTGCTTACAGGGGGCAGAATACCATAGGCATCTGCTGTAAGTAAAAAAATGTTTTTTGGAATATTCCCTATGGATGGATGCATCGCGTTACTAATGAAACTCAACGGGTAACTTACTCTCGTATTTTCTGTAATTTTTTTACTGGAGAAATCAATAGTATGGGTACCTTCTAAAAAGGTTACATTTTCTACCAATGCACCCGGCCTGATCGCTTTAAAAATCTCCGGTTCATTTTCTATTTTCAGGTCAATCGTTTTTGCATAACATCCGCCTTCAAAATTAAACACCGAATCGTTGTTCCATCCATGTTCATCATCTCCTATCAGCATCCTGTTTGGGTCGGCACTAAGCGTTGTTTTACCGGTTCCGCTTAAGCCAAAGAATATAGCGGTGTCATTGTCTTTCCCTACATTGGCTGAGCAATGCATGCTAAGCACTCCTTTATCATGAGGAAGAATAAAATTGAGAATACTAAATATGGCTTTCTTCATTTCGCCGGTATATTGGGTACCGCCGATAAGGATTATTTTTTTAGTAAAATTTATAATTACAAAATTTTTCTGCCTGGTACCATC
>DATCMY010000020.1:0-12643 GCA_036565505.1 Hanamia sp. | reverse complement strand
GTATAAAACATTTTAAAATAGAAGGGACCTTTATACAGTCCCTTTTAATAGTTGATTCTACTTAACATAATGTTAATTATGAGAAAAAGGTTTTTAGTATATTTTTAAGTTCTTTAAAGTGACCCAGTTATCGGGAAAGTTAAAAATGTATCTGTTTTGATACAAATATTATGGTTTTATTTCTTTAAAATTATAAACTAATTAAACTAATGTTAAACTTTTCCTTACAAAAAACCTCGTCACGTGATTTAAAATCCGGTGACGTTTTCATAATGATGGCCTCTAACCGTGTTTATAGCGTTTTTCATCTTTCTGAAAAATTTGCACATGGTATTGAGGCTGTTACTGAACGTACTGTAAGGCTTCCCCGCGATATTGATACTGCGCCTGTGTTCGTATCTGTCGCGCTGCCTTGTTACTTCGCTTCCCGGTTCGATGGAAATCGCGATGAAGCTTCTTTCCTAATGCAAAAAGCCGGATAATTATCCGGGTTTCTAAAATCTTCTTTTTTTTACCTTAACGGCTGTCTGTAATGGATAGCCGTTTTTAAATTTAATTTATGTATTCAAAAAAACTTGCTTCCGCTATTGCGGTTGGTGACGGCTTATTTATTGAGCCGTTTGCTGGTCAGGTCGTTGTTGACGTGATTACCCCAATTAATGAAAATAATATTTGTTTTTGGGTTATTGCCTGTACTGGCAAAGTTCATCCCCTTTATTTACATCCTTCCGATTTGGTCGACTGCTATTCTTCTGCGCTTGTCGCAAATTCTTAATTATTATTAACCTTTTATTTATTTTAAAATGAAAAAATATCGTGTTGTATATAGTCACGTTTCTAATTTCAAAAAGAAAACTGATTTTGATTGTTTGGCGTTTACTGCCCGTGGTGCCCGTTTGACTTTTTACGATTGGGCGCGTAAACATGGTTTATCGGATCTGATTGTTCATTCTCAAAAAATCGTAAAAAGATGAATCTTTTAGTATTCCTTGGCATTGCTGCGCAAGTCGCGCCGGTTGTCTTAATCGTTTGGGTTTGTTTTAAAAAACCTAAAAAAAATCTTTTCAAATGAATATAAAAGTAAATCGGCTGTGTAAAACGGCTGACGGCCTTCTCTGCGCTGTAGAGGTAAACGGTCGTTTAAAATATTACGGGCTGCAACCTGCAGCCTTTCAGTTTGAAGGTACTTTCCCGCTGACAAAATATTTATCTCCCTCTCATGGTTTCGATGTGCCTTTGATTGTCGGTGTTTCCGGACATCAGGGGTTAGAAATCCACGTTGGAAATACTGTTAAGGATACAATTGGCTGTTTGATTATCGGACAAAACATTGTTAGCCTTCAGTTTATATCTGTTAGCCTCCTGGCTGTACATGAGTTTTATACTGATTTTTTCGCCGCTATTGCTGCAGGTGAAAAATGCACTATAAACTTTGAAAATCTTTTTATTTAATCATTAACTTTTTTTTAACCTTTTAAATTATGGACAATTATGTTGTTGTTGATTTTGCTGGTGTTTTTATTTGGCGTGGACGTATTAGTCCGGCCGAAAAGTGGACACAAGATTTGGCTGAAGCTTGTGTCTATATTGATTATGATCTTGCTTTGGCTGACGCTCGCCTTTGTCGTGGTACAGTACGGCGGCTCGCTTTGGAGTTTGTTGACTAAGCTAATTTCACTTTAATTTTTAATTTTTATTTACCTTATATTTTTATGGAAACACCTAACCCAAAAAAATTAACTTTTTCAAAAACTGATAAGCGATTGCTTGTAAAGTATTTAGAAAAATATTATATCACTTTGCTTTTCGCGTGGAACTTTCATTTAAGAAATTCCCTTCACGGTGCTAATAATACCCGTAAGGCGAGATTAGACAGGCATTACCGTTTAATGGTTAAACCTGTCGAATTGATATTACATGCGCTCGGCTCTCAATTTATGGATAATGTCAAATCTGTGTCTATTAGAGAAACCTCTACAATTAACGCTGAATCAAGCGGCCTTTTACAAGGTAAAAAAACATTTCCTCGTAATAACGGTGGTATCTGACTTAAATGGCGTGGTGGGTTTTACCTTTCCTTTGAGTCCTTTGGATAAAAAAAACGTTTATTTCTGTAAAAAATCTGACGTTTATTTGGCTTTAGGCGGATTAGCGGACGTGCCCGAATTAAAGTTAAATAAGTCAAACGATTTTATTAAAGAACATTTTCGCCGAAAATATGATAACATCTGAACAACAGATCGGGCGTTTAAAGTCCATCGAACAATTTAGCGCGCGTGCCTACGGTGACGGAAAAGGTCATAGTTCAATCGGTTACGGCCATCAGATACAGTCCAATGAAGGACAGTTACTGTTGGGTTCTATAACCCAGGCATTTGCGGAGCAACTCATGCGCAATGATATTGCGCCTCTCGAAGATCAGATAAATAACAATTTATCAGCTTCTCCTTCACAAAACCAATTTGACGCTTTAATTGATTTTGGTTTTAATTGCGGCGGCGGTGCCCTTGACAAAGTGATTATCACTTGGAACAATAGCGGCGGCGACACTTCGCCTGTTACCGCTGAAATCGGTCAATATGTCAAGTGGCATAATACAAAAACGGGGGTATTGGAAAATAACGCTGATTTAGAAAGCCGTCGCGCTATGGAAATCACGCTTTTTAATTCCATTCTCCCGCCTGTATTGGCTGGCCTTGTCGCCTCTCCTGCCGTTCCTCTTATCGCTGTGTGTGTGTTCGGTTTGGCGATATTTTATATATTCAGTTAAACCAGTTAACCACTACAATACCGTTCTTATTGTAAGCACCTCTCAACGTAGCGTAAATGTCTGTCAAGTGACCGTGGAATAAATAGGGCTTCTATCAGCCCGTTTTATGCCGCGAAAGCACTTTACTGACATTTTAAGCGAATGTTATATTTGCTGTACAATAGGGCGGCTTTGTTTTCCTGTTCTTAATCAGGGGTTTATATTCGCTGTGTGGCTCTGCCCTTTGGTACTCGTACAGTCTGGCGTTATGTAAACCCTGATTTATTTATTAATTATTTATCCTTATCTTATGTATGTTGTAAAAATTACTTTTCCTTTAAACCCTGTTTAATGTTGTTAGATTCTATTAAAATCGTTACGGGTACGGCTGTTGCCGCTACTACGTTGAGCGTCAATCCCCTGCCCGTTCATCCTTCTTTGCTCGCCTCGGCTGTTACCTATATACTGCCGTTCGCGCTGTCTATCTTATCTCATTTAGTTTTAAACTTGTTTAAATCCACTTCTAATGTCCAAAACCCTTAGTGCTTCTCCTTCTCCTTCTAAGGCCGTAAAGGCCGTTATTAAGCCCTCTAAAGTATCCGTTCCTTCTCTTGACCCTGAATACGGAGATACTCAATTTGTTACGTCGATGCGTTTAAAGCGGCGTGAGGTTGTATCTCCCTACTATGGCAAGTTCTATATGCCGGATACCATGTATGTTTGGCTTAACCAATTGGGTATTTCCATGGGTGTCACATGGGATGAAGCTTTACGCGGCCTGTGCGAAATGCACCGCGCGGCTAATGATCAGACAGGCGGCCTTACGTTGTTTGTTCCTGCCCTCTCTTAGTATGTATGTAGAAAGTCTGTAACACTCTACATTCACTGTCACGCGTGACAGTGCTACAGCTAAACTCGTTTAGCTGTCTCTTCTTATTATTCACCAATTAATCGTTTATTATTATGGCTTATTCAAGCTACGGCAAACGTAGTGTGTCCCGGTCACGTCCCCGGTCAAAGGCACGTCCTAAGCGTGCAAACAAAACTACTACACTTGTAAATATGTGTAAAAAACTTTTATCACACCTTGCGCCTAAAAAACGCTCTTCACCCCGGCGAACTGCAACCCGCAGACGCTACTAAACATTTATTATTATTATGGCTTACGGTAATCAAAGGCGGTCTTTTCGTCAATCAGGCTCAAGGCGTCGCCGCGGCGGTTCGTCCGGCTTTCGTGTTCCCATTGTTGGGATTAAAATCCCCAAATTGTTTATGTTCGCTGCCCTTGTTGGCGGCGGGATTTATTTTTTCAAAGGTCAGTTGCAACCTTTGATCAACAAGTTTAAAAGTTTAACTTCTTCAACCCCTCCTATCTCCTAAAATGCAGATCAAACATTTAGAACAAAAAAATCAGTCGTACCGGAATATCAAATTGTCCGGCCTGACTATAAAAGCCTTTTTAAACGGCATTGCGAACGCTGGCGCGGAAAACATTGATTTTTCAAAAGCTACCATACAGGTAATTTTAACCCGGGCAAATCAATCGCACGTTATTGCGCAAAATAACCTCAAAGTACTTGGCTTGGCTTCGAGTATTGATTCCCTTAATCAGGCGGCGTTTGCCGATACGATTGATACTGGTTTTGTGCTCACCAGCGCAACTACTTCAATGGTATCTTTCTTAATACCATTTGGCGGTATTATTGACTTGGAAGGTGATGATGAAATATACATCGAGGTGGTGAATAATGCAGGTCTGTTTGGTGACCCTGCCCTGTTTGCTTCTTCCTATTTGGAAATCAAGCCTGTTAAGGCTGTAGGCGTTGAAAGGTTTATACCACGTATCCGTGCGTATGTGATACAGGCGAATGAAACCGCAAATCAGTATATGTTAGAGGATAATTTAATCCGCCTTGCTATTATCAACTTCGATAAAACAAGTTTCCTCAACAACGTGGTGAACAACCTTATTTTTTCTTCCGCTACGCTGGACGAAACCTATACCTTCTCTGACCTGATTGCAAATAAGATCAGCCGTTATGGCCGTCAATTGCTGCCTCACGCTGACGCTGATTTATCTGTTGACATGCAACAGGACCAGTCTTTTGTGCTGACTGACTTTCATCAGGAATTTGATGCAGTTGTGCTTGACATGCAATTTAATTCGGCTAATGTTAACGCAAGCTGCAATTATATTGTTGCATGGAACTATTCCACTTCGTGGACCATCTTAGCCAAAGCGGACGCCAAAAACAAGGCCGCTAATGCTGTGACTACTGCCAAAATAAACGCCGTTTCTGTAAAAGGAAAATAAACCGAAAGGTTATGTTTTTTTTAAACAAAATAGTCAACGGCGGTTTTGTTGACGGTGCTAAGAAGGTAATACATGGGGTTACTAAAGTTGCCATTTCTGTGGGCGGTAATGCTGTTGGTGGTATTTTCGGGGATGCTCATTTAGGCGGTGACCTTGTGAGTTCTGCCGATTATGCGGCGGCCACTACGCCTACGGGTGCTGCGCCCGTTTCTCATTCATTGTCTTATCTAACTACAGGTGTCCCCAATAACGGGGCACCTGTTACTATCTTGGGCTTACCCGGAAATATGTTGCTACTAATCGCCGGGGCATTGCTTTTAATGTTTTTACTTTTAAAACCTTCAAAAAATGGATTTCGGCGATATTAGTACGGATACACCTGTTTTTGTTTCCGGCGTGCCCGGTTCTACGGCGGCGAGTGATGCGGCTTTGGCGGCTATTACTAATCAGTATAACGCGCAGGTTGTTGCGGCGGATGCTGCGGCCTCCCTTGCTCCGCTTGTTACTGCGCCCGTATCTGCGAACCCTGCCGGGGTTTCTTCCGGCTTGCTTAGTGGTTTGCTTGCCTTTGGCCGGGGGCTTACCCCTACCGGGGCGTCTGTCGCGAAAGGTTCGGGCGGTTTAAAACCCGGCTCTGCTGTCCCTGCGGCTGCGGGTACCATCTTTGGCTTACCTTCTACCGTTGTGATAATCGGCGGTTTGTTGCTTGTATTTGTCTTAATGAAAAAAAGATAAGCTATGAGCACATTAGCCGATTCGTTAACCATTACCGCTTCGTCTGACGCGGGTAATAATTCCGGGACGGGCGCGGTTGGTTATGCCGTTGCACCCTCGCTTGGTGGTTTGACTGATAATCAGTCTAACATTATAAACATGGTCGCCGGGGTTGGCTCTGCCCTCTCCGGGACTATAAATAATCTTCATCCTACGCTAAATAACAATGTGATACTGCCGCGCTGGCTGTTTCCGTTAGCGTTGGGAATTGTATTAATTTTATTTTTAAAACCTTCCGGCTCGCGCCGTTAATTAAAAAAACAATATGGAATTACCATCGTTGATAAAAGCAGTTTTAACAAAAACTGCGCCTATGACTGCCCTTGAAAATACCCGTATAAACGACGATTGCCGTTTATGGTACGAACAGTTGGTTGCCAAAACAGTTGCCAAAACCAAACTTGAACCTGTACCAACTTTAACCCTTGTGGATAAAGTGGTTTTACAGATGGATTCTTGGTACTGTCGCCTTGCGCTGGCCTTATCTTATTTTATTATCATCCGCTTTATACAGCAATTAATGAATCCGGGCGGCGGTGACGACCTTGACGAAGATTAAATAAATGTCGTTAAACGATGAATTTTCAAGGTTTTCCGGGGGTGGTGACAGGTTTTCGGCTATGCTGAAAATGTCGCCTCAACCCGGGAAACCTTATAATAGTGTTAACCGAAATAATAGTAAACCTATGGCAAAAAATTTTCCATCAATGGGTTATATGTCGGGGTTTACTCCCGAGCAAAAGGCGTATGTTAATCGTAAATATTATGATCCTTCTAAACGTTCTTCTTTTAAATCTTCATCTTTTAAGCTTCCTGCCTTGGGCGGCTTGCTTAATATTGCCGTTGTTGGCGGTGTGGTTTATATAGGTTATAAACTTTATTTATCTCTTTCCGGCGGCCTTGGTTCGCTCGGTTCGTTGTTTGGTGGTTCAACTTTAAGTGCTGCGGCTGCGACTTCTAATGGTGACGCTGCTTTGGCTAACACTTTTATTTCTACCTCACAAGCCCAGGCAAATGTTTTGAGTGGTACGGCCTCGTCGTTATCTACTTTAGGTTATTCGGTATCTTCTTTACATCAGGGTTTGGCTAATACATTTCATGACTGGCTTGATTCCATTTGGGTTGATCATGCACAAATTGTTAATACTATCTTAAATGAAAGTGTTCCAACTTTTCAGCTTGTTTCTGTTGCTTACGGTACGCGCGAAATTTTGACCTATGTGTATAGTCACCCTTTAAATGATTTGTTTCTTTTGAATAGTAAGCAAACAGGGACATTAAAAGATCATTTAAAACTTGTTTTGTCGAATAGTGAACAAGTCCAGATCAGTCAATATTTATCTTCAATTTAATGAAATCAAATGAAAGTTTAAACGACCTCTTTGTAAAGCATATAGATTATGCTTCGGAGGAATTTGTAAAAACGCTTCTTGTGAAAGGCAATCCGTCTAAGGAGTTGACCGTCTGTAATCCTTTTATAGGCGTCGTTACCTATCCCTCGCAGGATTTCTTAACTCCGCTGCTTGCTTATGCGAAAACACAACAGTTTGAGGATAGCACGTATGTAGGTTTTATAGAAATGTTGCTGCCGCAACTGCTTGCACCGGTCGATTCCGGCTTGGCGTTTACGCTGCTTGAATTTACGCTGGATGCAAAAATCCGGCGGTTTTTGCAGATTTCGGAGTATGCTACGATCAGCCAGGCAGAGGCTTTTGGGGACTGGCTTTTAAGTCAGTATCCCGGCGCTAATGATGCTATCCCGTTTAATAGGGCTGGTATGCATACCTTAACGGATATACAAATATCCGGCGGTGTCTTTATCGCTAATGCTGTCGGCGTGCCGTTTTTGCCCTCTGTGGCTGGCTCGGGTGCTTACACCCCTGCCATTGAATTTGAATTTGCCGTTAGCGGCTTTAAATGTCTTTTACAATAATGAAAAATTTACTATTTATTATCAGGTCGTCTTTGTATGAGTATGAGGGCGCGCCCGGGGGCGTTGTTTCGCTTACCGCATGGCGGTTGCAGGCTTCGTCCCTCTCTTGTCTGTTAGACGGTTACGGGCATAATACCGGGTATGTTCATGGTACGACATTGGAAGAGTTTACTATCGGTACTGGTATAGTTACCGGGGTGACCAAAGTAAATTCACCTATTGACCCTAATCATATTGCCGATTATGTGGATTTGACCTTGTGCCCTCTTTATGTTGCGCCTCCGGCAATTACCGCGTATGTGTTTACTAATCGCGGGGCTCCCTGTGATGTTGTCTTGACTAATAATGACGGCAACCCGGCACATATTTATTTTATGACTGGCGTTCTTGGTTCGTCCACTATCCCTATTGCTCCGGGTACTTATGGCGTATTGGTTACGCCTAATGTTGGCGGCTCGCCTCATGCAATTATCTCCGTTAATGCGCTTGCGCCTGTAACTGTTGCGGCTGGTGTTATGCACGCTTTTGCTGGCGTTGTCGCTCCTATTGTAATCAATGTTAATTTAGCTGTTTAAAATTATGTTTTTATTAACGCGAAATAATAATTTATTAACTCCGGTGCAGGAAGTTGTAGATATTAATGCTGCTGTTGCGGCCTATGCTGCCGCGCACCCTTCGCCCATACCCCGGCTGTTTGTTTGTAATAATACTGGCGTTGATCAGCATTATAAAATAATGTCTGCGAGTGGCCTTGTGCTGCTGTATGCGTTTACCGTTCCCGCCTATTTTAATATCGGCTTTGATGCTGCCGCGTATCGCGGTTGTAAACTCTTGTTTGGTGCCGGCAATGCCGGGGCGTTTAGCTTGTTTGGTGCTGGCTACATGGATGACAGTACCGAAAATGTTTTGGAAAATTCGGTGTTTACCGCCCCTGCCGAGGGGGTGTTTATTTTGAATATCGGCGTTGCCGTTGGTGAGCCGAATAGCCAAAATATAGTCGTTGTTTGTCAGCCATATATTGCGCCGCCTGTAAAAAATATATACATCGGTTCGCTTCCTGCGCATAAATGGTTTGAATGTCGAGACCCTACAACAGGCTTGCGCATTGTTAATGGCGAGGATTTTTTACTTGTCGGCGATTCTCTGCTGGGCGGGATGCCTGCTGTTAATATCTGTTATTTGGATGACATTGCGGTGAGCCCTGTAGCCTTTGCCTATACTGTTTTAAAAGTTGGCGGGGCCGGCGGGGGGCTTCGTGTGGTTGGTCAAATGGCGGCTGGTGTATATTTGAATTTGCCATTGGCTTACACAGCGGGTCTGTTAGCTTATGATTATTATGTCTTATTGACGCCATTTATTTAATTTATGACAAAATCTGAACTTGACAAATCTTTGAAACAAGACGCTGCCTCCAATGGCTTTAGCGTTGACGGTGACTATCTTATATTTGACAGAACTTCAAATTTATCTTATATGGTTCTGCCCGGCTTTAGCCTCGGCGATCTGCTTACGGCAAATCCTGTGTCTTTAACCCGGCTGAATAAAAATCTTTTGGTGGTATTAAATAACATTGCCGAAAAGTTTGCTTTACCTATTCATATCCGTGCTTCCTATCATTCTCCTGAATATAATTTATTGTCCTTCGGTTGTTTGGATTCTGAATTATATACAAAGGGTGATGCTTTGTCCGTCGGTGTCGAGCCGGATAGCTTGGACGCTTTTAACGACATTGTGAAATCAGTTTTTAAAACCGGGGAAACCGGGTATTATAAATGGGGTGTTCATCTTGGATGGTCAAAAGAGGTCAAAGATTGGGACAAACGTTTTGACGATTCATTTATCCAAAAAGTAAAAGATTTAATAACTAACGACAAATTGAAAAATATAATTTTAATTGGAGGTGCTGCTGCAGCTGTATGGTTCTTCTTGTTGCGCAAAAAATAAAAAACTTTATCAATTATCTTGTTTCGGTGTTTTACTACCTCGTGAAGGTTTGTAAACCTGAACTTACTACTATTATTCCCGTTATTGAATTCTTAGAAAAAGAAAAAATGTTTAAATTCCAAATTACCATTAATTTACTTGCTGCCGATGGTTCAACTATCGCCATTCCTTTACCCGCTGTTGAAACCCCTGCCGCGCTTGGTAGCGTGTTAAACACGGTGGAAAATTTAATTAAACCTTTCCTTCCTGTTGTGGAGGCTGTTGCGGCTGGCTTTGTTGCTACGCCTAACCCTGCCAAAGTTTAAACCTTTTTACGTTCTTATTAGCGTTGGCATGGTCTGCCGGACTTGTTTTACAAGGGGGGGTTACCCTCCCCCCTTGTTTATTTAACTTTTATGTCTTTAACTTATTATAAAATAGCCCATGAGGTTATTTTAGATCAGCACGACTTTAATATTCGTGATTTGCCGTTTGATGTTTTGCAGCCTTTGGCGAACACGCTTAAACTGGAACATCAGCGGCTCATGGCGGTTCATTCCGCTAAATCATTCCGCGAAGAACGCGCGCTGCAGCATCAGCGGTATATGGAACTTTGCGCTAAAAACGGGACTGTCCCCGTTCAGCAATTTATTGATTTTCCCGTTTCTTAATTTTTTTAACCTTTAAACTTAAATTTATGTTTATATTTTTTTTTACTCTTATAGGCTTTGTCCTTGGTTCGTTTTGGGGTGTTTATTATTGTCTTATGACTTGTTATAAGCGTATGAATAAAAGGATTACACATTTTGGTTCAGTAAGTGAGTTTATTGATTTTATTCTTGAAAGATAATTAACCAAATGATTGACACTATTAATTTCAGATTAAACCATGTATCAAAATATCCTCTCACGCTTCTTAAGTATGAAGCAACAACCCGTACCGGCCAGACCGTTGTCGAAATTGACAAAGATACTGGTGAAGTTTTTGAAAATAGCAAAATTCGTGCTATACTTCATCATGATTCTGATAGTATTATACCTCTGTCTAAAAGGGCTGCTTTACATATCCCTTCCAGCAATTACGATTTATCTTATTTCTATAACATTACGCAAGATTTCATAACGTTTGAATTTTCAATCCCGAAATATCTGTACGGCACAAACATAGTGCAGTTTGTCCGTTTTTTCAGTCAGGACTGCGATGTCATTTATGATCTGCTTATAGACCTTGTAAATGGTTTCTTTCGGAAATATACATACGAACCCATTGATATGGCTGACGTGGAACTGACACGCTTAGACCTGTGTTATAATCAGTTTTTTAATTCTAAGTATGACGCGTTGTCCTATCTTGGTGAACAAAAAGAATTGCTGTCTAAGTTTTGCCGTAATTCTAAAAACGATTTTCGGACTTACGATACCTCTTTGCTTTATGTGACTAAACGATATTCGTTTAAAATCTATCATAAGGGTACGGAATTCAAGAAAAATGACCGTAAGGAGTTGATAAAGAAAAATCCGACAAAACATTCTTTGGATGATTTGCAGGATATTTCGGACAGGATACTCCGTTATGAGATTACTTTCAGAAAAGCGCAAATAGATTATTTGTTTGAAAAAAATCATTTACATGATAAATACCTGGGCTTTTTAAAAAATGAACGTACCCGTAAAAGTATGCGCTTGGTTAATCGGAAATTTTATGATCGCGCCATTGTTTTTTGTGAACAAAGCAAGCACTATGTATTTGCTCCTGTTAAAACTAATGAGGCCGTCGAAAATCAAATGGTCGGTTTTGACCGTACTATTTTTGCCTGTATGTTTTCGTTTTTTTGGGACTACGTTAAAAAATATCAACTTACAAGGCGGCTTTCGGCAAAAGAAGTGGCTTTGGCGATTGATGAAAAAAACGCGAAACGTGATACTGCTGTAAGCGAAGCGTTGCGGCGTAAATTGTCGTTTAATAAAAATACGCTTGTTATTTTGGCTTTGTTGGCACAACATGAAAATTTAGTCGACATCCGAAAAAGTGGTTTGTTTAATGAACGTACTTTTTACCGCTATTTAGCGAAGTTAAAAGAAATAGGGGTCGTGTCGGATGGTCGGTTATTGGATATGCCTCCGCCCTCTTTAGATTATATGGAGTACAAGGCGTATTTCGGTCATTATCATACCAATTAATTTACCCCTCTCCTACCCTTGACTATGTCGATTATAAACATTATTTTGGTCGTCTGATACAAAATAATAATATGAGAATAACTGATGTAATAGTTAATATGGTCCGTAATGCTTTTAGGGATATTTTTACAGATCAGGCATTTTGTGACGGTCAAAAATTTGAAAACTACGTGGATCGGCTTCTTTTTCCTCATAGTCGTTATGATTGTTTGGAAAAAAGCCATGAGTTTATTTATCGTGGCCGCTACATATATTCAAACTTAAATCCTGATTTTAAATTCCGTGACCGTGAAACCGGGTACGTGTTTTGGGTCGAATGTAAATATCGGTCTTGTATTGATGGCGATAAATTAGAGTGGTGTAACTATGACCAGCTTGTTAGGTATAATAACATTGCTAAACAATGCCCGGTTTATGTATTAATCGGGAATGGCGGTGTACCGTCTAACCCGGACTATCTTTTTCTTTTGCCGATTGAAGAGGCGAAATATACGGGCCTCTTTGAAAGTGTGTTATTTAAGTTTGAGATTGAAAGGCGTTCCCCGGTCATGTTCCGTTAGGGGTGAGTTTTTAAGCTGTTAAAAATTATTCGATTGATTTTCAGTACTTTAAAATTTTAATGTTTTTTATATCAAATATTATATTTAACTATGTGTCATGGTTAGGCGTTTACCTGCTGTTGCTCAATAGTTAAAACGCCAAAAATGGACTAAAAACAATTCTTAAAAATAGTAGTTTCGCAATGCGCTGTCTGTGCGCTCTTTAAAAT
>DATCMY010000019.1:0-15576 GCA_036565505.1 Hanamia sp. | reverse complement strand
GCATAATTGAAAGAAGAATAATGAATACTATTTTTAAATGATGTTTCATTCTTATTAATTTAGTAACTGAATATTTTATTTACAATATTTCCCTGCATATTTCCCGCCTTATACATCCACTGCATATTTCTGTTTCCTTTTGGATACAGGGTAAATGGAAGATTTTTCAGGCTGTTAATAATACCCATATATTTTGAATCGGTATAGAGATAGTAAAATTTATTCCAAGGCATGGTTACATAACCGCCCAATCCGTTGGAAGCAAAATCAACATTACCATCCATATTGTTTAAATAATTTTCTGTATAATTCGACGACCATCCATAAAAGGCATAGGTATTCCACACTACCGAATTAGCAAAGTCTTTCATCAACTGGTAGTCGGCAATTAAATATTTTTCCCGGTTCCATACAATAGTTTGATAACCGAATGAAATGAACTGGCTTTGGCTTAGGTTTTTATTTACATTATTCATAGGTAACTCCATCATAAAACCGCCACCGAAACTCACTTTTGGTGAATTATTTGCAGGTACAGGTTCACCGGTTTCTGATACACTGAGTGGCTTGTCTGCATATAAACGGGTTAAATCAAATGTTTTAACAGGCTTACGGTAATCCCTTATCCAGTTTACACCAAAATCGGTAGTTACCAGTTTAAGGTTAACCATGAATGCATTGGTATAAATATTGTCGTTAGCAAACTTGTCGTTCTGCTGGTTATTATCCCATAGAATGTCAACATTTATTAATGGCGTATAATAATTCTGTCCATTGGGAGCTGTAAAGCCTTTTGTTTCAAATTCATCAAAATGTTCAGTAGCCATTGCGTCGTTTGTAATATATAACGCATTATTTTTTTTGTTTGCTCCCCAGTTGCCCATTGCATTTAGTTTATCGCTGAGCGAATTAAACTGGCTGGTACGGTAATACATAGTATAAATGGGTTTAGGAATCTTTAAGGCTGCTGAGATTACTTTTGTATCTTTAGTTTCAACTCCTTTTACATTTGTTGCATTCATCTTGCTTTCTGTTTTTAATAGAGTTAACACAGAAGACAGCATCATGTTACTT
The DNA here is from genome assembly GCA_036565505.1 of Hanamia sp. Taxonomy (GTDB): domain Bacteria; phylum Bacteroidota; class Bacteroidia; order Chitinophagales; family Chitinophagaceae; genus Ginsengibacter. Next base: position 14,502 of record DATCMY010000019.1, on the reverse strand, counting down.
TTTTCAAAAGACCAGAACTCCAGTTTGTAGGCAGCGTTATTTTTTAAACCTGGCGGAATAGTATAGTCAATATCCCTTGTGTTATCATCCCATGTAAACCCTGTTTTTAGAGTGTCTGTACTGCCTACCGGTATAAAGTATAGTTTCATATTAAACATACCCGCATCTCCCAGGATATCATCCTGTGCCTGGTCTAAATGAATTTTTCCTTTACCATTTAATTCATTTTTTAAAACGTAGCGTTGTTTATTAACCGGGTAGCTGAATGAAATGTTTTCATCCGGAATATATTCAGGCTTGGGCCCGGTTTTAAAACTAAATGTGCTGGTTTCTTCTACAGCTTGTCCTTTATTTAGTTTATCATTAAAAGGCAAGTCCCAGTGTTCACCATCTTCATAATATTGCAGGGCATAACACTGAATTTCGCCTGTATAATTTGCCATGCCATCTAAAATTTTATTTCGTTTTAATGTAACGGTATTATTATCATTGCTGAACTCTAAACCAGCATCTTCAACAGGTGTTGTTCCATCTTTCAACAACCGAAATGATTTTATTTTAAACTGAAAAATCCTTACTTCACCATCAGGGTGTTTTTCTGTTGGAGGAATGCTTATTTCATAATTTTTTTCCAACCCAACATTTGATGCAGCATAAGGATATACAAATACACTTTCTTTATTCCCTTTTGGCCCGTAGTCAGAAATAATTTTGATGTCCTTCAATGGATCAGGGTCGGGATAACATTTATCACCAATACTAAAATGAGCTTCTGTATTCACTTTTATTAATCCTCCCAATACTTCACCTGCAATGGCTACTTTGCCATCCATCCATGTTGGGTTGGGTAAGCCGCCTTGCAATAAAGCACCAGCTTCAAATTTTGCAAGACTTACTTTACCACTGTAAAACCAAACATCCACATTTAATCCCACATCCAATTTTAAGTACGCATACAATTGCCCCATCGCATACCAGTTTTCCCAGCCAGCTGATTGGCCGCTGTTGCAGGTAAGGTTATCAAAATTTTTCAACATCATATCAAAGCCAAGAATAGCTTCTGCATCGGCATAAATAAAGGCTACATTAAAACCAAGGCTGCCATGTACTTCGGCGCCAAACATCATCCCGGAGCCTGGTGTTTTATTTAATTCATTTATAAAGGATTGAATTTTTGGATCGGTAGTTATGCCCAGCATATTAGATACCTGTAGCGGCAAATCGGGCATTTGCGGATTAATTAATGAACCAACAACAAAGTATGCAGAAGCCCCAACGCTATAATGATAGAAATCTGTTTTAACTGCCGGAAACTCCAGGGTTACTTTTTGCGCCCAGGGATCGCCTACTTTAAAGTACCAGCCATCCGGCCCGGTGTAAAGGTTTATCGGTACCGTTAATTTTGCCGCAGAAAAATTAGCAACTACCAATGCAGCCAATGAAAATTTTTCTTCAGGTATGTTATAAATGATATCTACATGCCCATTTACAATAGCCTTATCATTTGCAGGAGGATTGGTAAATACATACACATCTCCTGATAAGGTTAACTTTTGAAAAGCGCCATTTGCAATTTCTGCACCCATTGTAATTTTTGCATTCATGGCTTTGGGGCCTGCCCCACTGGTCATGCAAACCAGTACGGTTGCACGCAATCCAAATGTTCCTTCACTTGGCACAAATTTTATACCCGACATAGATGAGCCCGGTGTATTGTTATTGGCTATACTCTTTGCACTCATTTCATTATCCTTTGGCGGTTCATTCTGGAGTGACATATTAGAATATGCCCCACCACCAAAACCATTGATACCCATGAAGCCAATAACCGGTATGGGTTGTGCAAATGATGCACAGGCATCTATATACCAGTAATTGAAATTATTTACTTCACCAAACTGTGCTGTGGCTTCAATTTTAACCATTGGGAAAGTAGCTTCCACATGGCCTTTAATACCATCGCCAAATACATTGTCCTTTTTGTAAAAGGCCAGATACCCATCAACTTTTACCGGTCCCACATCTCCGAACAAGCGAACTGAATCTGCCCGGACGGAAGCTGTAACGGTGAAGTTGGGACGAAAATCATCAAGTCCAAATTTTACTGCACCGTACAATGCCAGTTTTACTTCAGCTCCGATAACTGTTTTATCTGCACCTCCTATGCCCATACTGAGTTTAAATTTCAAGCCAATCTCTATTTCAGATTTTACATCCACATAAGGAGTGATATCACCAAGATTTACAGGGAAACCGGCTATTGATTTTGGAGGACTGGCGAATGCCCATGTACCAGGACTCATCCAGAATTCTTTTTTCTTTGTTTTAATATTGCGGTTGGAAATTCCAAGACTATCAAACTTAATGGCATCAAATTTTATAGAAGGGGCATCATCTGAGAGGTCCACACTGATATTCCCATTCAGCAAAGCGGTTACAGCAGCGCCCGAAGAATCTTTCTTTACTTCTATATAGGAATTTGGTTTTAATTCCACAGAGGCTTTCCAAATATCCCAGGACATTTTAGCCGATGGCTTAATTAAAAAAGCATAACTCACTGAATCTTTTCCCAAATGAAGATCGCCACTGTAATCCAAAGGCGTCTTACTAAGGGGTAGCAGCATCTGCCCATCTATTTTGCCAGTCTTGAAAGTGCTTTGCAAAATGTCTACTTCAATATTACTTAATGAAAACCCCCAACCGCCCAAATCTCCGGTTGAAATATCAATAACATTTTTGCCCTGGATATAGGCGCTTACGCCATCATCACTTAATATTAAATCACTGGCTGAAAAACTGGTGCGTTCGCCAACCTTACTGTTGAAAGTTTTAAAATCAGGAGGAAGTAATACATCTAACTTTTTAATGTATAATCCTTCAAATGAAACAGGTGCATTAATATAGTTTTTTGGATATTGAAAACCCGGAGCATTTTCTTTTACTGAATGGTCATAATAAATAATGTTGGGTTTAAAACTTAATCCTTTAACATCGGTAATTTGAAAATCCGGGATATCAACAGAAGCCATCCAGTCGTTCCAGTCGGCAAACTTAAACCGGAGCTTCGCAATAAGTGAACCGGGCAAAATCTTACCGTTTTTATCTTCGGGCGCCAGTACATTTTGCGGTAACGCCAGTTCAGCACGAGCCATAATAAGTTGAAACTTGTTGTTTTTAATATCCAGGTATGTACCAATAGAAGTATCGCCGGCGGTACATCCTTTTAATTTAAAATTCCAGTTATCCTTTCCGGTTCCTATATTAAAATCACGGTCGTTTGGCAGGTATAATGTGCCATTACTGATCACTACTCCGGTTGGTTTAATACAAAAATTAGTGCCGGCAAGAGAATACCATCCATTAGATTCGGGCACATTGAAGGTGGTGAGTAAATTCATGTTGGTTCCGGTGGGCGCAAAGTTTACACCCATTATGGCCACTATTAATGGAGTTCCATCTATATCTGTATTCAGACCAAGCGGCATGTCTACATCTGTATTACCTAAAATCTGGTTAATGAGTTTTGCAGGTTTGTTGATAAAATCCTTCAGGTCTTCCTGGCTCTTATCACTGGCAAGTCCTACAGCTTTTGTAATATCACTGGCGGTGGCAATAGGCCCCCATGTATAATTTCCCGGTTCGGTAGTTGTGTTAACTATACCATCGTAAATGGCTTTGTCAGTATTTACTTTAATGTTATCAAATTTTACCCGCAATCTTATATCATTTAAAAATGGTTTCCAGATGATATATCCATCTCCTGTATAAACATTTCCTTTTTTAGTAATCGTATTTGTGTGGAGTTTAAATTCTCCTATCACGAGGTCCGTATTTTTTAAATCATCATCTTTTCCTCCAAACGGAGTTTTATTAATCGGAGGGTTTACACCCACGCAAGTGCCTGGAGGTAAATTGCTGGGCGGGTTGTTATTGACATTTTGAGGTGGATTATTATTTTGAAATTGCGGCGTAGTATTTCCATATTGAAATGTTTCAATACGGCTGTATCCATTGTTATCTATTTGAACAGAAGAATTGGGTAATGTATTTGCTTTTACACGAATAACATATTGCTTGCCCTGTTGCAACACATTTTTGTACAGATTGGTATCCAATAAAAATGTGGAAGAAGGTAATTGTGTTTTAGTGAAAACCGGCGGATTATTAATGGCATCAGTAACAGTTTGTGTTGGAAGTAATTCACGAATTTCAAAATCATAATTAATGACATCAAGATTAGCTCCACAGGTTGCATTGGGCGGCAACCATGTAAATATAACGGGTGAAGCAGGTTGTACTACAGCCACATTGCTACTGATGTTTAAATTGTTTACTGGTTGTGTAAACTGTGGTGCCGCGGCTTTGTTACATAAATTAAATGTACCGCAACCCAGGTTGGGATCAGAAGCATTATTGCCTACACTGCCCGAGGCGGGATCAAAATATTTTGCATAAAAACAAACCCGGTAAGTGCCATCTGGTAATTTAATATTGTTATTGGCATCTCTTATTTGTGATAAATTAATTCCGGTAGTTGTTAAATTATTATCTGTAAAATTTCCAAAGGCATCTGTTACCTGGTTGGGTGTTAATTGCAATGGCAATCCTGGTGTTAATGTTATAGGTTGTTGCTGTGTATAATTTTGATTTAAGGATATAGTAAATTGCGAAGGAGCTATACATTCAATCTTCCCAAAAACTTTAACCTGTATATTGCCACCTTGTCCATTAAACAATAATGTGGGTTTTATGGCGCCTGTAAATACTGCCTGCGATATAGCAGGGTTGACCGGAGGTATTACCATAGTAGTAATAATTACTCCATTAGTGGGTTGAGTACTCTGCACAGTAAAACTCCCACATCCAAGATTTGGATCAGATAAATTAGCCCCGGGTTGCCCACTTGCAGGATCTACCTGCTTCGCTAAAAAACAAATGCGATAAATGCCTGCAGGCAGTTTGATATTATTATTGGCATCTTTTAAGCTGGCTAAACTTATACCCGACGTAACCAAATTATTATCATTAAAAAATCCAAAAGCGCCAGCCATTTGTGTTGCAATTAATTGTGTTGGTATTCCCGGCGTTAACGTTACTGTTCCTGCCTGTGCAAAATTTGGATTGACGGAAATGGTAAATGGTGAGGGTGAAAGACATTCAATTTTTCCCTGTACATAAACCTGGATGGGAGGTGTGCCAACAGCACCGTACATAAATGAAGAGGTAACACTTCCTGATGAAACATACTGGCTGATAACAGGGTTAACCGGAGGGATAGCTGTAGTATTTACATTTACAGAATAAAGCTGTGCATTCACGTACTGCATGCTTAGCGCAATTAAAAAACTCAGTATATAATATTTTTTCATTTTCATTTTGTTTATCAGCATCAGAATGAATAATTATAGGAAATGCCGCCTGCCATATTTTTTGTGGCAACAGCCTGTGACACATTTTTGTAAATAATATTATTAATTGGGTTATAGGGTGTATAGATATAATTGGCATAAAACGAAAGTGAATGATGCTTTACATGATAGCCTACATTACCCGAAAACGTCAGGTTGTTCTGTGCATTTCCAAAAGATGATTTGTTGAACAGGTATCCTACAGAACCCTGAAGGCTCAAATTTTTATTTTTTAATACCTGGGCCGAACTGCCGATAGTAGCTCCATAGGATCTGTGATAATTAGTATCCTGTTTATATTGATTGTATAATCCTGATACCGTAAAACTCATAGCATGCTGCGTAAGGCCAAGTGTATAGTTTAAAGAAGTGGAAAGGTTGTTGCTATTGGTATAAGGTGATGTAACCGGGTTCTTATCATTCAGCAACATGTAGCTCACATTGCTGCTGATGGTATGTGATTTTGTACCTTTTAAAATGGTGTATGATGGTGTAACACTTACCTGGTTGATAAGTTGATTTAACCTTAATGAGTCATTTATTTTTGTAGTACCGTCCTTTTGATTTAGTTGGTAGCCGGAATAATTAAAATTTACGTTTAGCCCCCTTGTTAGTTGCGCATTTAAAGATAGATTACCGACGAGCGTTTGAAGTTCTGTAGCCAGTTTCTTGTCAAGGTCGTTATGTTGGCCGGAGACGGTGGTGGTAATATTCAGCTTACCTTTTGCCAATGTAAAATAATTCATCCAGTTTAACAGTTCCACATCGTTTAGCATATAAGGTGTACCCAGTGATTTGAAATTAGGTTGCACTCTCCTGTAACCAATTGTGGAATTGAAACCTTTTAATACAAACTGTAAAGTGGATTGCCCTGCCCAGTTGGCCACAGTAGAACTATTGGTGGTAACAAATTTTTTCATCAGCTTAAGTAATGATCCGGAAGAATCATTTACTGCAATGGGTGCCGCAATATCCTGTGTGAGTCCGCTGATTGAAAAATCGGTAGTGAAAATTATTTTCTTCAGCATTGATATTTTAAAAGAGGAACCTATAACTGTGTTTTCCTGTGGACGATAATTTTGTTTGCTGATGACCTTTGAGGAACTGCTGTCATCTTTTGCGTGGAAATAAATAAGATCAAAATAATCTGCAGAAGTACCTATTCCTATTTTTGCACCATAACCAATCCTGGAAAACTGGGGTGGAGTAAAACGCCCGCTGGTAGTATCTTCATTTACTTTCCTGTTCAGTTTACCATAAAAAGCTGCAAAACGTAATTTGCCTGGATTCAGTTCCAGTCCTGCACCGCGAAAACTTTGCCCATCAAATGTAACTGGTGAAAATTGAATGTTACGGTAACCCAAAAGAAGCTTTGCCCACTTATAGGTTGGGCTTAGGCCAAACATGGTAAAGGGTTGCTGGTAGCTCTTCCCATATTGGTTGATTACGAATGAAACCGGCAAAGTAATTCCATAAACTGTAGGTGTAAAATTTCCATAAATATTCCAGCCAAATGGCGGACGGGAAGCTACCGGTTCATTCGAATTATAAAAATTAGCAGAAGCACCGATACTACCACTGATAGTAAAAGGTTTTTGTTTTTTTATATTGCCGAGATCCTGGGCATTTGTTCTAAAGGACCATAAAGCGCAAAGAATTAACGTAAAAAATGTTTTCATATACAGTTGGCTTAATCGGTAATTTTAGCAGTACTTTTTTTTTAAAAGCCTTAATATGGTACTTGAATGAGCGCAGTTTAAAATTTTTTCAATTTTATAATCCGATAGTTATTTTAAAAATTAATTGTCAGGATCATTCATCATATCTTTTAAACTGTTCATTACTTTTATTTTATAGCCTCCTGTGTATATAGTATTGTTTACTTTTTTTATCTCAATTGTTTCCAATGCTTTTTTCCCACCATATTCTGTTTCAACCCACAGGTAATTTTTATTGAGTACCGGGATGGCTGCGATATTATTTTTCATTTTAGGGTCATTTTGCATTTTGCTGAGGTCAGCGGGACGTCCAACACCCATGGTATATATCTTTACAGGGTCAAAAGGAACCTTTGCATACCAGAAGGACATAGTACCGGTTTTGGCTGCATTAGCCGAGGCATTTACTTTATTGCTTTTCATTTCATATTCATCTGCAATAAACCCCAGTAAACTTTTGGTTTTACCTGTTTTGGTGATAGTAAATTCATCCTCATGTTTGTCTTTTGCAAGAGGAGCCTTCTTTATTTTTTCTGCCAGTACTTTCCCCATTGCTCCTCCTTCACCTACCGTTTTGGGCATATTCATTACAGTGATCGTTTTCTTTTTGTCATCAAAAATCCAGGTATGACCTTTTTTGGAATAAATCATCACACTAAAACTTTCATCCTGTGGTTTTATGGCTGCATAATCACCATTAGAAGTATATAAATAAGTAACCTCGTTATAAGGTTTCCCGCCTTTTTCATCGTCTGCGTCTACCTTTGTACGTTGTACTACCTGCCAATCGAAATTGATAACTGTGGGAATAGGTTCATCCAGGTTTAGTTTTGGATTATTATTACCATCTCCGGTTACTCTGTATGGCGGCTGGCCGGTATTGTTAGCGGTGTCCACAGAAATTTTTATGTACAGGTTGGGTGTCCTGCTTCGATCTGGCTTTTCAATGTAGGTAACAATATAGGGCAGTTGCGCATCTATCGTAACGGTCAGATCACCGGAAGCAGGGTTGTCAAAATAAATATCTACCACACCGCCTACTTCGCTATTTTCGGCCTTAAATATCATATGCCCTTCCACCCCTTCCGGAAATAGTGTTTTTTCATGTCCACAGAAGTAGGTAACACTGGCACCTTTAAAAACATTGCTTTTAAATTTTGAGAATATACCCTGTTTAATATTTGCATCACAATGCAAAGTGAAAAAGGTATTATTATCCAGCATCATTTCAAAATTGCGGCGGCTCACTAATTGCGCATTGGTTTCATTTACCTGGATCGTAAAAAGGAATATTAGTATGCAGGAGTAAATAAATGGTTTCATTGTATTTTAGTTTTTTAAAGCCTGCCAATTAAATTTTTATGAATTCAACCCTCCTGTTCTGCGCTTTCCCTTCGGAGGTAGTGTTGGGTGCAGCAGGTTGTGATGCCCCTTTTCCTTCTGTTTGTATCCTGCTATCGTCAATGCCAAATTCACTTACCAGCATATTCTTAACAGCTTCGGCTCTTCTTTTTGAAAGATCAAGATTGGCTGCATCATTGCCATCGTTATCCGTATGCCCAACGATTTTTACCTTCAGGCTACTATTTTCTTTGAGGACTGAAGCAATATCTTTGAGTGTACCATAAGAAGTGGGTTTGATGGTTGCCGCATTCACATCAAATAAAATTCCCGTAGTAGAAAATTTTCCTTCAGTTAATAATTTATTACGGGTATCAGGTAATCCTGAGGCAAATTTGAAATTGCTGATGAGCCAGGTGCTTCCATCATTGTTTAAAGAAGTAGCAAACCGAACGGTGTTATATTTAATATCAGGTGATAATAAAGAAGGCACATCCACTACTTTATTTTCATTTAAGTAAACCCTGAGCCTGTTTTTCTGCCGCCATACTGCAATATGATAGGTTAATACCTTATTCCTGTTAAGCCCTTTTACATTAAATTCATTGGCAAGTAGCTTTTCCCCCATCTTAGTATAGGTGGCCACGTTTATATTTTCCATGTAAGGATCCAGTTCAAAATAACTACGGTCGGGGCCATAGTCGAAGGCGGTTTTGCCTGTTTTGCTGATCAGTTGCAAACCCACAGTTGCAGTATTGGGGCCAGGTCTTTCTGCAAGGGGAATAAACAAAAGATCGTATTCAATAGTGAAATTATCTGGTATTGATTTAATAAATCCGGGTACGTAATATCCTTCTTTAGAAATATTGAGCCATTTCCCATTATAGTTATCAGTTGTCATTATTTCTCCGGAAGCATTCGTGTTCCATTTAGCAGGAAAATCCCCAACAGCATCTCCGAAAAAATCATCATAACCCAGAATTTTTTCTCCCGGTATAAAATCATATTTGCTGTAAGTTTTTACGGAAGGCTGTTGTTGCAAATCTTTTCCACTTTGGGTTGAATTATCATTGTTTTCAGTAGATGTTCCCCCGCTTTTATTTTTTTTACTCTTCCTGCTGAATAATTTATCCAGTGCTTTATCTTCCGCTTTTTCTGTTGAGTTTTGTGTAGCTTGTTTTGCACCTTCGCCGACTTTTTGCTTAAGTAATTCTTTCAATTGGGCGTTGCAATTGACTGCCAGCAGAATTACTATAGCAGTAGAAAATATATACTTTAGCATAACAGAAAAATTTATCATTGTTTGAAAGAAATGGCGTTTACTTTTTAATTGATACAGTGAAACTATAGGGCTTTTTAAAAGGCACCAACTGCTGGTGTGTGTATGGAATATGGCATTTAATATCTGGCAGGCATGCGGTAATAACTGGTATTAAAGAGGGTAATTGCCAGGTATAGCGTATTTCCTGCCGGATATTTATTCAGCCGGGCATTGTATTAAGTAAGGGTAATACAATTACTATGAAGTATTAGGTTTGCTTTTATTTGAGGATATTTATTAATTAAATGGTAATGAAGAATCAAAGGAACTAGTAACTATATGTTTTCTACAATTGTTTAATATGCTCATCCGTTATGTTTATCTGGCTATAAGAAGGTATCTGTTACAGATAGCACTCATTTTGTTAACAGCCCTTACATTAATGGATGCCTCGTTTGCCCAGGATAAAATGGCTGGTAATTCATTAAATTTTTTCCCCAGAGGTTATTACAAGCTGAATACCATGGCTGATAAAATGCGTTTTCTCGAAAATGCAATTAATGATTCCTTGGATGAAGATCAGCTTACACATGTGTTAGATTGGGCCAGGGTCGGCTTAAAAATGGCTGAGATAAGTAATGTGGACACGATGAAAGGCATTTTCAATTTTTTTATTGCTAAAGCATACGCCTATGAATACACGAAACCGGATAGCGCTATTGTTTATTACAAAAAGGTGTTGCCTTACTTTCCGGATAAAATGAGGAAGTATCATGTCTATTCAGTAAGAGAAATTATGGAACGATATGCTGATATGGGGAATAAGGATTCTTCTTTGGTATATCTTGATTCTCTCAAAGCCTTGATAGATACGATGCCTGTTTCATCTCCAAAAAGAGCATCGCTCTCCCAGAATATTGCCACCACCTATCAATGGTTTGGCATGTTTAATACAGCCATTCATTATTTTCAGATTGCAGTGAACGGGGAAAGAAAAAATGGAAATAACCGTGGACTGGGATTGGCTTTAGCCAATTTGGGTGAGTTGTATTCAGAATCGGAAGATGATGTAAAAGCGCTTCAATATTCAAAAGAAGCTTTGGTGTACCTGGCCGATGTAAATATGCCTTACATAATGACAGCAACAAATGTTGCCACTTATTTCACCAGCCTAAAGCAATATGATTCTGCGCTTTTTTACCTTACAAAGTCTGAAAATAGAGCCAGGCTAATTAATGATGCTAATAATCTTTTGCTAATCAGGCTGGCACTGGCGGGAATCTATTTGGGGCAAAAAAAATATGATCTTGCCCGTCCTTTGCTGGAAAATTGTGAAGTTAATCTGACGAAAAGCGGAGACCGTTGGAATCTTACAAGAACATTCATAAGCCTTGCCAATCTTGATACCAGCGAACAACATTATCAGAAAGCAATAAACAACCTCCTGAAAGGGTTACAAGTAGCAAAGGAAGATAAGCAGCAAACGTTGGAAGTAATTATTCTGCAAAACCTTGCCGAAGTATCTGCAAAAATGAAAAATTATGAAGCAGCTTTTAACTATCAAAAGCAATACCTGGCTGAGAAAGATTCCCTTACCGGTCAAAAGACCAAAGCAAGCCTGGCCGATCTCGAGATAAGTTATCAAACACTGGAGAAAGAAAAAATGATTAAAGACCTACAGGCAGAAAATAATATTAAGCGACTTGAGTTAATAAACAGCAGCCAAACATTTTATTTTTACCTGGCAGGGTTCATAACCCTTTTATTAATTTCGGGAATTGTTTTTTACCAAAGGAGCCACAGAATTAAATTAAAAACCGAAAAGATGAAAGCAGAACTTCAAACACGGGTGTTACGTTCTCAAATGAACCCGCATTTTATTTTTAACTGTCTTAACAGTATTGAAAATTTTATCATGCTCAATGATCAAATACAGGCATCGGATTATTTGAATAAGTTTTCAATGCTCATGAGAAATATCCTTGACAGCAGCCGTAATGAAATGTTACCTATCGCAAAAGATATGGAAGCGCTCAGGCTCTATGTAGAACTGGAACAACTCCGGTTTAATAATAAATTTAATTATAAAGATTTCACAGACCCCGCTTTGGTAGGTGGTGACTATCGCGTCCCTTCCTTGCTGATACAACCATATGTAGAGAACGCTATAATACATGGATTGGCCAATAGTGAGAATGAAGATCTGTGTCTTACTGTTACTGCTTCGCTGGAAAATGATAGAATAAAATTTATAATACAGGATAATGGGATAGGAAGAATTCAGTCGTCGGAATATAACAGGCTTAATAAACCTTACCATAAAAGTATAGGGTTGAAAATAACAGAAGACAGAATCAACTTATACAAGTGTGGGTACGAAACGGACGGTTCTATTAAAATAACCGACCTGTACGATGAATATAATAATCCTACCGGCACTAAAGTAGAAATAACCATTAAAGCCATTTGAAATATGAATTTACTAAAAGCAATATTGGTTGATGATGAATTTAGCAGCTTGCAGAATCTGCAGCAAAAATTGGCTAAATTTTGTCCAGATATGCAGGTAGTGGCCACTGCACAAAAACCGGAAGATGCCATACTACTCATACGCCAGCATAAGCCTGATGTTATTTTTCTTGATATAGAAATGCCGCGTATGAATGGTTTTCGTATGCTTGATGAACTGGGTCATTATGATTTTGAGATTGTTTTTACCACTGCTTACAATCATTATGCAGTAGATGCTATACGCATCAGTGCTTTTGATTATCTAACCAAACCCATTGCTATAAAAGATCTTCAGAAAACAGTGGAACGCCTGTCACTGCGTACCAAACTCCATACTAAAGATAAAATGGAAGCCTTCCGTGCCTCTTTAGCATCGCCCAAAAGCCAGGAAGAAAAAATTGCGATTCCTACAAATGATGGATTGGAATTCATTCCTATCAAAAGTATTGTGCATATTGAATCCAGTTCCAACTATTCCAAAATATTTCTTATTGATGGCAAAAAAATTCTCGTAACAAAACTGTTGGGTGAGTTTGAAGAAATGCTGCAATCCTATCATTTTTTCAGGGTGCATAATTCTCATCTTATTAATCTCACCCAAATAAAAAAATATACTCGCGGTGAAGGCGGACAAGTAATAATGCAAAACGATGATATTATAGATATTTCCCGTAGAAAAAAAGATGAATTTCTCAAACTTGTTATGATATGAGAAATTGGAGTTAAGGCATTAAAACACTCTTACTTTTCTTATCAGCAAAAAATACAGGCAAATCAAATATAACTATATCCTATAAAAACAGGAAGCCTTCTGTTTTTTGGCACTGATTGCAAAATTATTCTGCATTAAAACCGCCATCAACCGGCATGGCAATCCCTGTCACAAATGAAGCAGCCTCTGAGCATAGCCACACCACTGCTTCAGCCACTTCTTCGGGGTTGCCCATTCTACCTATCGGTTCCATTTCAGTATATTGCTTTTCCACTTCTTTGTCTTTACCGGTAAGGCGATCCATCATCGCGGTATGAATTACACCAGGGCAAACCGCATTAACCCGGATTCCCTGTGTACTATATTCCAACGCTGCAGTTTTGGTAAGCCCAACCACGCCATGCTTGGTAGCCACATAAGCAGGCAAACCGGGAAAACCATTCAAGCCCGCAACAGAAGAGCAGTTGACAATAGCGCCTTTACGATTCTTAAGCATTTGCTGAATTTCATTTTTCATACACAGCCAAATACCTTTCAGGTTTACTGCAATTGTTTTATCCCAGTTTTCTTCTGTGCATTCATGTGTTGTTGCCTGCACGCCTTCAATACCGGCATTGTTAAAAGCGTAATCTAACCTGCCATAAGTTGCTATGCATTTGTCTATCAACCCTTTTACATCATTGCTTTTAGAAACATCGCATTGAACGAAAATGCCTTCGCTGCCGGCTGCCTTTATTTGTTTTAAGGTTTCACCATCTTTATCTTCTACCAAATCTGCTATTATCACTTTAGCGCCACGTTGTGCAAAAGCGACCGCCGTAGCCCGGCCAATACCAAAACTGCCGCCTGTTACTACAGCCACCTGGTTTTGAAAAATCTTTTCCATAAAAAATATATTTAAATAATGAAAGTTTTAAAATACAACATGAAAAATAAAAAAAAGAATAATGCTGTACATTAGGGCTAATCAGCAAAAAGGCTGAATTTAGTTTTACGAAACCATCAATTAAACTATGGTTTCTTTTTGTTTCTTCTCCCGTTGCATTAACCTTTTCTTCAAATCTTTAATGACTTCTTTTGATGAGTTTTTAAAATTTTCTGTCCGGGCATGGGCGAAAAGATCATGGCCGTAAACAGACAACCTTATTTCACATATTTTATTTTCAGCCGAAATAATGGCTTCATCTTCTTTCAATAAAACTTCTGCTCTTGAGATGTTCTTATTGATATGTGTCAGTTCAATTATTTCGTTCCTTATTTCACTTACCAGTTTTTCGGGAACCTTTCCATAAGGTGTTTGAAACTCTATTTTCATAAAGAAATTTTTTTATCAGTTAACAATTGTATTAAATGAATGATAAAAATAGAAGGAATAGAAAACAGAAATACTGATATTCATCAGTGAAAACAATGATAGTGGATTGAGTTGCTATTTACACTTTTCGCTTTTTCTCAAATGGTCTTTTATGTTTAACCAAATGCTTAATGCAAAACTTATTATGAATAGAATCAAGGTTATATTTTCAACAAGGTTTTCATTTAAATCAACAC
>DATCMY010000018.1:0-5487 GCA_036565505.1 Hanamia sp. | reverse complement strand
TACACATTGGATGGAGTAATCAAATCAAAGCTGTTTTAGCAGAACAAGTAAAACCAACAACTGGCTGGCTGAAGAATTGGGAAAAACAGAACAGCTATATTAAAATGGTGTATTAATCAGATGCAACCTACAATGGAAACGCTTTTTGAAATAGCAGGCGAAGTGGATGTTAACGTTAGGGAATTGCTATTTTTAACAAAATAAATGATCTCAACCAATGAATAATTCACAAAACTCAATCGCATGCAAAATCTTGTTTCTTGAAGATGAAGAACAAGACGTTGAGCTAATGAAACATGAATTGGATCTTGCAGGTTTCAAAAATATTTCTCTGCGGGTTTTTTCAAAAAAACAATTCCTTCAGGCTCTAACAGATTTTAAGCCTGATATTATTCTTGCCGATTATTCATTACCCAGTTTTAATGGAATGCACGCTTTCCAATTGTTCAGGAAGCAAAATAACTGTATCCCTTTTATCCTTGTCACAAGCACATTAGATTACGAACTTTCAGCAGAATGCCTTATGCTTTGGAAAACAAGCTGATTAATTAGTCCAATTATTTCGTGTCATAAATTTTATGATAGAGTGTCATCTTTTTAGCTCTATCGCACGTTCTTTCTTTTCCCTACTTTTATCCTTGACAATATTTCTAATCGAGGCAAATTATGAAAACGGACAATACAATTGAAAATCAATCCTACGCAAGAAGCTTAATTGAAGCATCGCTTGATCCATTGGTTACCATAAGCCCTGAGGGAAAAATTACCGATGTAAATGAAGCTTCTATTAAAGTTACCGGCATTGTACGCGAAAAACTTATTGGAACGGACTTTTCTAATTATTTTACTGAACCCGAAAAAGCAAAAGAAGGCTATAAGCAAGTGTTTGAAAAAGGATTCGTATCCGATTATCCCCTCACAATCCTTCATAAAAATGGGAAACTAACGGATGTTTTGTATAATGCGACTGTTTACAAAGATGAACAAAATAATGTGTTGGGCGTTTTTGCCGCAGCACGCGATATTACAGCACAAAAACAATCTTTGCAATATGCCCGAAGCCTCATCGAAGCATCTCTCGATCCGCTTGTAACAATCAGCCCGGAGGGAAAGATCGCTGACGTGAACGAGGCTTCTATAAACGTAACCGGTGTGCCCAGAGAAAAACTGATCGGTACAGACTTCTCTGATTATTTTACCGAACCTGAAAAAGCAAAAGCTGGATATAAACAGGTATTTGAAAAAGGATTTGTGTCCGATTATCCACTCACCATACGTCATAAGAATGGAAAACTTACAGATGTATTGTATAATGCAACTGTATATAAAGGTGAAGAGAATAATGTACTTGGCGTTTTTGCTGCCGCTCGTGACATCACTGCACAGAAACAGTCTTCACAGTATGCCCGAAGCCTCATCGAGGCGTCATTAGATCCGCTTGTAACCATTAGCCCAGAGGGGAAAATTACAGATGTGAACGAAGCATCTGTAAAGGCAACAGGTGTTCTGCGTGAAGATCTCATTGGCGCAGATTTTTCTAATTACTTTACTGAACCCGAAAAAGCACGCCAAGGATATAAACAGGTATTTGAAAAAGGATTTGTGTCTGATTACCCACTCACCATTCGACACCTTGATGGAACTGTAACCCCTGTTCTGTATAATGCATCGGTATATAAAAACGATAAAGGAAATGTGCTTGGTGTATTTGCTGCTGCCAGAGATATTACCAAACAAAAAGAAGCGGAAGACAAAAGCAGGAAATATGCCATGCTGGAATCAAAAAATAAAGAAATGGAACAGTTTGTATATGTTGCATCCCATGATTTGCGAGAGCCTTTGCTGACTATAAAAAATTATATTGATCTGCTTATTGAAGATTATGGGGATGGCCTGGATAAAGGAGCAGAAAAATACACCGGATCCATTTCAAGAGCCGCTAACCGCATGGATGAATTGATAGCCGGCTTATTGGATTATTCAAGATTAAGTAAGGCCAAACAAATAGAAGATGTGGATTGCAATGAAATTGTAAAAGCAGTTCTGGCAGATCTTAGCTTATTGATAACTTCTAATGGAGCAGCTATTAATGTTGATAAATTACCAATAGTAAAGGCTTATCCTTTGGAGTTAAGACTTCTTTTTCAAAACCTTATCAATAACGCTGTTAAATTCCGTAAGAAAGATATGTTTCCTGAAATTCATATATCCTCACATAAAATTAATAATGGATGGCAGTTTGAAATAAAAGACAACGGAATTGGTATTGAAGAAAAAGATAAAAATAAAATATTTACCATTTTTCAACGCCTTCACAATAGAAATGAATATCCCGGCACAGGAATAGGATTAGCACATTGCAAAAAAATAACAGAATCACATAATGGAACTATTTGGGTTGAATCAAGACCTGGCCATTCAAGTAGTTTTTACTTTACCATTTTAACCGAAAACTTATGAAGAAAAAACTAAACTATGTTTTATTGGTTGATGATGACGATGATTGTAATTTTTTTCATCAGCGTTTATTGAACAAAATGGAATGCACAGAAAAAATAGAAATCGCTCATGATGGCCAAAAAGCATTAGATTTTCTTAATTCCAGTATAAATGGGCTACACCCCAAACCTGATATTATTTTTCTGGATATTAATATGCCCGGCATGGGAGGTTGGGAATTTCTTGAAGAGTATACAAAACTTGATGAAGAATTTAAAGAAAAAATTGTACTTGTTATGTTGACAAGCTCCTTAAATCCGGATGACAAGGAACGTGCGCTTAGTTATAGTTCTGTGAATGGATTCATCAATAAATATCTCGACAAAGAATCGCTGAATAAAATTCTTACTGAGCATTTCCTGGAGTGTTTTTAAGTAATGTAAATTATGCATATTAACCTTAATACATAACCTGTAATACACAACAACATACCACCCTGGCGCAGATATGCAGCGTAGCTTTGTGTACAGCGTATCTGTGCTATTGAATACTTTGTTTCTCAGCGTGGTTTTCATTTCCATTAATAAATAAGCTAACAATTAATAAATATCAGGAAATGAAACCCCGATGAGAAAATAAATGTTTTTATTTTATTTCACTGTTTATCCGATCTCATCAAAACGGCAGGATGTTTTATTTTTTCTCAGTTATGCAATCAGTTTATGATACAGCGTAACTATGCCAACTCCTTTACTGGCTTTAAGTACAGGATACTTACAAAGATTACAGGATTAACCATTTTATAGTTCTTAAACAAGTTTATAAACAACCAGCCTATCGGCAATGGTTAAGCATACATTAGCTAATTAACTCCGCCAACGAGTTAATTTTATATTAATTTATCGCGATACAGTATTACCATTCTCATCAACATAATCCATTCTAACTTGATCGTTATCCAATACCTTTACAATATATATATCCTGCCCTGATGTGGATTTTATCTTTGTTATATCATACAGATTAGCTCCGTATTTGTTCTTTAAATTGGTGACAACATTTGCCGGGATATCAGTTTGAATAACAGGCAATGAGGCAGGATTTGTTTGCCAACTGCCTATAGTTACCATTGTAGTGCTTGTGGTTGTTACGGGTTCCGTTATGGTTGTGGCAGTAGTTGATTTTTGGGCTGTACCAAACTTAAGTGCTATCCCTACACGAACTGTGTAGAATGACCATGATTCTTCTGAACGGGGCTCATGACCAAAGTCTGTTTGAAAAGATGCAAATGGAGAGAAAGTCATTTGTGTAGCGCTTGTTCGTGCAGAAACCGGAATATCTATGCCGGCACCTGCCTGAGCTGAAAATACGGTGTTGTGTATATCACTCCAATCACTTCTGGTATCAGGTTGCTTATCCTGTGTATACGTAAATGCTTTGGATACATTAAAACTCAGCGAAGGCCCGGCAAATACATAAAATGCAGAAGCAAAGGGTGCTAACCGTAAACTGGGTTCAATAGTAAGGTAACTGATATTGGTTGATAAGGTTGCCGGGCAATTACAGGGTGCTATCACGCCATCAAATTTACCGCCACGGTTATCCAATGCTACGTTTAGCATACCGCCCCATACTTTATTCGGCCGGTACTCGGTCAATAACGAAACGTAAGGCTTAACGCCATGCCCTTTATGAAACGCAGTTGGCACGGTTAAGCTTTGGTTGAGCATTTGCGTTGTACCACGATAGTAATTAAAATTTGCTGCGCCTGATACGCCAAACCACCATACGGGTTGTGGTTGCCCGATAGCTATCGGGGCTACTTGTTGTGTATGGCCTGTGATGCCTGCAAAAATTAACATCAAAAATAGAATTGCAAATTTTTGTTTTGCTGTATGATATTGTAACATAAAATAGCTTTTTTAAAAATTAGTTTTTTTGTTTCATTTTATTTGAATAAATCCCCCGCCAGCTGGCGGGGGATAAACTCGATTTTATTAAGGTTGAATAACGATATTCTTAATTAACGTAACATTTTTCTGTGACAATAATCTACCGGTAACTTTAGCGCCGGTATTAAGGGAAATCAGGTTTTTACTCAGAATAATTCCGCTGAAATCAACGGTCGTTCCAAGGTCTGCTTTACTACCTGCCACTACCCAGACGATGTTTTTGGGTTGCGCACCGCCTGATAAAGTAATAATAGCACCATTATTTACGATAAGGTCTCCCGCAATCTGAAAAACCCAGGTATCATTTGGCCCACCGGCGAGCGTAATACCTGTTGTTATTGAAACTCCCGTGCTCCATTTATACAGGCCCGGAGCCAAAGTCTGGCCATTAAGATTTCCAGCGGACTGCTCAACAATAGGGGCAGGAGTTACCAGGTTATTTGCTGTGGTGTACGCAGTTTCCATGTTGTTTTTCGCCGTAAGCAGTAATACGGGGTCAATCGTCCGGCATGGAGGACCAGCAGCATCAGCCGTGTATATTAACCCAGTCACTTCCGGACAACCTAATCCGGTAATAGCCGCACCAGTGATTGGATAAGCTCCAATATTTCCGGTAATAGCAGATGTAGGGACATTGGTGATTCCTGCTTCTGACAGCATAACGAAATTACCGGCTCCTCCAAGGTCTACTACCCCAGGACCACCTGCAGATTGGTTTGCCGTAAAGTTCGCGGTGATATTTTTATTCGCGTTCATGGTAACTGTTAATGGATTTGTGGAGCCTGTAGCATTTCCACTCCATGATGAAAATATATAACCTGGATTTGCCGTCGCAGTAAGCTGTACCGTAGTTCCACTATCGTAAGTTGCCTGATTCGGATTTTTTACAACAGTTCCGTTGGTTGCTGTTACATTTAATGTGTAGATTGCCGTAAAGTTAGCGGTGATATTTGTATTCTTGATCATGGTAACTGTTAATGGATTTGTGGAGCCTGTAGCATCTCCACTCCATGATTTAAAGATATAACCTGCATTTGGCGTTGCAGTAAGCTGTACCGTAGTTCCATGATTGTAAGTTGCCTGATTCGGATTTTTT
>DATCMY010000017.1:0-3174 GCA_036565505.1 Hanamia sp. | reverse complement strand
GTATAAACGTAGCATCAAGATTAACCGCCATTACAGAATCCCATTCTTCATCTGTATGTTGAACTGCAGGATCTCTTTTGATAATGCCGGCGTTATTGATAAGTATATCTATAACCGGATGAGCCAATTTTATTTTTGCGATGGATTCGTATAAGGCATCTCTGTTACCAAGATCAATAGCATAAGATGAAAATTTTCTTCCCAACTTAATTACTTCTTTTTCAACTTCACTTGCTGGCAGAAGCGTTCCTGAAATCCCAATAATATCAGCGCCTGCTTCTGCCAATCCAATTGCCATTGATTTCCCAATTCCACGGGAGCAACCAGTAACAAGGGCTGTTTTACCTGAAAGATTAAAAAGATTATTTAAATTCATATCTGTAAGCAATCTGATGATAATGAAATTTTGATACAATTATTAACATACCAATAAGCAAGGGTACTGCTAATTTATAAGTATAAATTAATGCTGCACAAGTATTTTTATGCAATCGTTCCCGATAACGTTTCCAATTTTCCCAAAAATTGGAAACGATAAAAATTCGGTACTTTTATCCCGATTTGGAAGTAAAAAAATCACCCATTTTTCCTATATGAGATTTGATACCGTTACTATAAAAGATATTGCCAAAGCGCTTAATTGTTCTACTTCTACGGTTTCAAGAGCTTTACGAGGTAGTTATGAAATAAGCACTGAAACAAAAAAATTAGTTCTTGAATATGCAGAGAAAATTAACTACCGCCCCAATCCGGTAGCATTAAGTTTGAAGGAAAGAAGAAGCCGCGCAATTGGTGTGGTGGTAAGTGAAATCGCCAACAATTTTTTTTCGCAGGCAATTAATGGAATTGAATCTATTGCTTACAACCGTGGCTACCACGTAATCATAACACAAAGCCATGAATCGGAAGAAAGGGAAAAAGTAAATGTATTGCATCATGCATCAAGATCGGTGGATGGATTATTAATTTCTTTATCAAGTGGAACTGTTGATCTTACTTATTTAAAAGAACTGTATGAAAAAGGTTTGCCGATTGTTTTTTTCGACAGGATTACCGACGAAATAGATACGCATAAAGTAACCGCGAATAATTACATGGGTGCATTGCATGCCACAGAACATTTAATTTTCCAGGGGTTTAAAAAAATTGCGCACATTACGAGTTCTCCTTATTTGTCTATTACAAAAGAAAGGTTGCAGGGTTATAAAGAAGCGCTTGAAAAGCATAATATCCCTTTCAATGAATCTTTAATTAAATATTGTAATCATGGTGGAATGATAGCAGAAGAAGTTGAAGAAGCCATTTCATCATTGTTTAAGGGCAAAACAAAACCCGATGCAATTTTTACGGCCGGGGATAGAATTACCACTGTTTGCTTTAGTGTATTAAAAAATTTAAAACCTAGGAAGGAAGTTGGATTTGCAGGATTTACCAATACTAAAGTGGGAGAATTATTTGATCCGCCGATAACAGTAGTTCAACAGCCCGCTTTTGAAATCGGCCAAACCGCCATAGAGCTGTTGATTCAAATGATTGAAAGCAAAAGGCCCGTGGTAGAATTTGAAACAAAAATTTTGGATACAAAATTAATTATCCGGGATTCTTCCCTAAAGAAGAAGTAAAAAAAAGTGAATTTTTAAAAATTCCCCATTGTTATTTTCTTAAATCAGTTTCAGTAATATTGATACCTGTGGTTGTAGAATCTGCTTTATAAAATATTTTTGATGAAGCAGGAAAATAACCTTCATTTATGTGGATGTTTTTTACATGATTAAAAAAATATACCGGATCTTTTTTTACCATTATTTTTATTTTATTCAAATCAATATCAGATGCATCTTTGGCAACAAAACCATTGTCAGCTCTTATTTCCATATTATTAAAATGAATTTTACTTACAGGCATTTCAGGTAACCCGTTTATAAAAATTGCAGTTTTGGCACCATTGCAAAAAATATTGTCAAAATAAAAATCAGTAAATAGAGGAATTTTACCACGAATTGCATCTGTTGTATTTTTTCTCTCACTTCCTGCGGGAGCATCTTCATAATAAGTGTCGAATGAAATGGCTTCATTTTGTATATCCGTCATATAAATATTCCGGATGAAAATATTTTTTACCAACCCGCCGCGGCCTGTATTGCTTTTAACTCTCACGCCAATATCTGTTCCGATAAAGTGGCAATTACTTACAAAAATATTTTGCATTCCACCATCTGTATTGCTGCCAATTACAAATCCACCATGTGCCCGGTAAACCACGCATTCCGCAACAATAATATTTTCCAGGTTAGAACCGACCGGGTCATTATTTCCGCGACTCGACTTCATACAAATTCCATCATCACCGGCGCTAACAGTGCATTTATAGATCATTACATTTTTACATCGGCTTATATCAATCCCATCTCCGTTTTGCGCCCACCACTCATTAAAAACATTTACTGCGCGCATGGTAAGATTGGTGCAGCTATTTGGATAAAAAACAAATTTTGGTGAATTTCTCAGCGTTATATTTTCAATTAAAATATTATCGCAGTTGACTAAATAAAGCATGTAAGGCCTCAGGTAATCTCTTGCCGGCAAATAGTCTGCTGCAGTTAATTTTTCTTTTTTCTTTTTTAAATCTTTTAAATATTGCCCGCCTTCCATGGCTTCTTTTGTGGGCCACCAAATAGTTCCATTATTGCTAATACAACCTCCGGAAGATGTAAAATCTTTCCATTGAGAAGCAGTTGTTTTTTCTTTTTTTACCGGCCGCCAGCTATCTCCTGCTCCATCTATAATTCCTTCTCCGGTAATAGCGATATTTTTCAGATCATAACCATAAATGGG
Source organism: Hanamia sp. (assembly GCA_036565505.1). GTDB lineage: Bacteria > Bacteroidota > Bacteroidia > Chitinophagales > Chitinophagaceae > Ginsengibacter. Next base: position 339 of record DATCMY010000017.1, on the reverse strand, counting down.
CGAAGCAGTAACTATGCTGTTACTTTTAGTTGATGCCTTAATCATTGGATATTGCGAGTGGTCATTTGTAAATTGTATTAACGCTCCACGCTCTACATGCAAGTTAATATTGCTTTTTAATTGTATTGGCCCGGTAAGCCACGAACCTTCAGGGACAATAACTGTACCGCCTCCCGCTGCTGCGCAGGTTGCAATCACTTTTGCAAATGCTTCAGTATTTAATGTATGACCATCATTAACGCCACCATAATCTTTAATAGAAAATTTATGATCGGGAAAAACCGGAACAATCACTTCCTGCATTTTAAATGGCGCATTAGCAATATACCATGCTTCATC
>DATCMY010000016.1:0-4081 GCA_036565505.1 Hanamia sp. | reverse complement strand
CTTTAGAAAATAAACACAGATACTATAAGCAGATACGGAATAAGGCTGACTGATTTCACTCCATTACTATTGGTATAGGTAAGCTCTATCAGCAATCCTTTTTTTATTTTGGTCACTCATTTCGTTTGGATCCGACCATATGAATAATAAAGGTGTAAGTATAATCACAAATTCCGGCTATTATTGTTTTAAGAGTCACTTATTTTGACCCATCTGGATTTTCTGCTTGAAAATAGATTTATAAGAATATTTTGAAGAGTTGGAGAAACAATGACTAAATGAATTGCCAACTTCAAAATATTTTTTCAAAGAGTTAAAATATTTTTCATGCAATAAATTCTTCTAATTGATTAATGATATAATATGTGGCAGGCGGTGAACCAAAGCCTGCATGGGCATCTACCCATTCCTCAAAAAAGGGATTTTCTAACATCAGTCTGAAAGTACCTTTAAGATAATTTTTTAGATTTTCCCCTGCAACATTTAATTCTTCCCAGATGGTAGACCTATTTTCAAATACAAAGACAATATCTTCAAAATCAGTGCTGGTACGCCCATCATTTTTTCCGCGCCCTTTAAAGGCTTCCAGTTTTGATGCGATAAAATATGGGGATGAAAAAATCTTAACAATATGCTCATCATCAATTGTAAATTCCAACGCATTTTTGAATCCTTCAGGGTACCATTTATTGGAAAAACCCAAAGCATTTTCACCCGTTGCCATCACATCCACTGTAATACCTTGGATGATATACCTGCAAATGATCCCAGAGGATTGATCATTTACAAATCCAATACAGCGCAATTTTTCTTCAATTGCAGCAAAATCCTTATACGTCCATATCTCTATTAGGATATCGATATCATCTGTCGGCCTTACCTCTTCAGCCATGCGATCTGCATATAACGATACTGTCGCACCGCCTACAAAAATTACTTCATTCTTGAGTGGTCCTAAAGCATTGTGTACAGCTTTAATTCTAAGCAGGTTGTCTCTATGGCTCATTTAATTATTATTTTAGTAAGTTCTTTGACTGCTACACTAATTTCTCTTACTCTTCCTACCCTTATTACATCTATAAGAGCCAATAATTTGTATAGTTTGTCATCTTTTTTGCATGCCTTAACCTGATTTGAATATAAAGGTTCAATCGCCAATCCTCTTTCCTTATTATGCAAGTCCGGCCAAACATACATAAGATCACTATTAAAATAAGAACGCATATAAGGATGAGCATGCGCAGTTGGCATCCCATTTACCATAGAGCCGGGTTCCTGAGGAAAAACATAATGAAGACCAAATTGTAAAAACTCCATTAGGTTTTGGCGATTTACTCTTTTTTTATCATAATCTATTAAGCCGGCCTGCTGGCTCCTATTTAGTGATTCTGATACCTCTGAAGGACTGATAAAAAGCTCACGCGCTAAATCCTTTAATTGCCAAGCCGCCTGATCGAAGGAAATGATTTTCAATAGAAGTACAATATCTTGGGGACGCATCCCATTATGTTTACGCATAGGCAAATGTATTAATTAATTCTCAATTCGCAATTCGCGAATTAAGGAATTTGTAATAATCCGGGGATATAATTTGTTTCTTCAATTTTTAAGCTAACTGTTGATGATTAAATCAATCAGCCAATAAGCGTGGCAATCTTGCGCCATTGTTTTTACCCCATATGTAAAAATAAAATTAGAAAAAGAATACCTCCATAAATTTTCTGAACTGTTAGCGCTTCCGAAGAAATTTTTTGCATTTTCCATCTTGATAAAATTTAATTTTAAAAGAAAAAAGGAAAAAAGAAAGCGTTTTCAAAAATGGAGTTGCGGCATTTTTCAAAAGGAAACGGAATAAATGATGGGGCTGTGTTTATGCCGTAAGCTTTTGGAAAATGAGAAAGGGTTTTGTGTAGATGGCAGCAGCGGAATTATTTTTGCTTCCTTTTTATCTTTTTAAATAATGCTTCTGTTTTTCTGATCAACAAGGATAAAGCAATTATATAGCTGATATGGGCGAGGGATTACTTATGTTTAAATCATTTTTTTTAATTCCAAAAATTATAGTTTAAGAAATATTTTTGAAATTTCTCAGAAATTATATTTTTGAATTATAATCAAGCAATTTAATATAGTATATAAAAAATGCGTCCTCAATTTCATAAACTACCATTATCGACTGACTCTTCTTTTTTATATATGAGTTGGGAATGTAATTATTTTGATAAGCCCTTATTTTACGAGTAGTCAAGTTGATTCTGTTGGTAAATTACCTAATACAGACTGGCAAGATGAGGTATTACGTAACGCTCCAATCATGCTCCACTCGCTAACAATAAGCGGTGGTAATGAAAAGACCCAGTTTTCAATTTCCGGCAACGCATTTTTACAAGATGGGATAATAAGAAATAGTGATTTCAACCGCTATACACTCCGGGCTAATATAAAACATACCATCAGTAAAATATTTAGCCTGTCGCTAAGTACTTTATTAACAAAAGAACAAACAGGATCAAAGCCATTGGGTATTGGTGGTAATCGGGGTTCAGGTTTGATAAGCGCTATGCAAACCGCGCCAAATATTCTTTCTCCCTATAATAGCGATGGTACATTTAAACGTATTAATACTGTGTATCCCTGGTTATCCAATGTATTAATCAATCCTTTAATCGTTATTTATGAACAAACTAATAAAACGGTTGCAAACCGCCAACTGGCCAATATAGCGTTCAACATAAAGCCAATTAGCGGGATGATTATTAAATTGTCAGGTGGAGTTCAAAATGAAGACAACCGGTATGATGGCTTTACCCAGATAGACCCGGTTATTAATTCCACAGGATCCGCTTATGTGGGTACCAATCAAAATTTAAGTCTGTTGAGTGAAAATACAATCAGTTATACAAAAACATGGGGAGATCATTCTATCTCCACCTTAGGAGGATTTTCCTACCAGGATTACACTTCCACCAATCTCAATGCCTCCGGATCAGGGTTTTTAAGTAATAGTGTAGAAACTTATAATTTGCAAGGTGCGGCAGTTCAGGGCATTGCTTCTACCGGCTACAGTAAATCTGTTTTACTTTCTTATTTTGGCAGAGCGAATTATAATTATAAAGGAAGGTATCTCGCCACCGTCAGCTATCGCCGTGATGGTTCTTCTAAATTTTCAGTGTTAAATAAATGGAGTGATTTCCCTTCAGCAGCAATTGCCTGGCGGGTTTCTGAAGAAAAATTTATGCAACCACTTAATGCCATTTCAAACCTAAAGTTACGTGGAAGTTATGGCGCTACGGGTAATAATGCCTTGAGTCCTTACCAAACATTGAACGCACTGGGATCAAATAAAGTGGTATTTAATGATGCATTATATACTTCTTACGGACCTGGTACTACTAAACCGGGACAATTAAAATGGGAAACCACTTATGAATACGATGCAGGCCTTGACCTCGGTTTGTTTAATAATATTATAAATATTACTGTTGACTATTACCATAAAAAAACGAAGGACTTGCTGAATATGGTGCAATTGCCCGCTTCTACAGGCTATGTAAATACACTGCAAAATGTAGGAGAAATACAAAATAAAGGCTGGGAATTTTCTGCAAGTGCACAAATAGCAGATAAAGCAGTAAAGTGGAACGTTAGCGCTAATATCTCATTTAACCGTAATAAAATTACAAAATTGTATGGCGGCCAGGATATTTATGGCAGTGTGTTTTTTACAGGCCCTCTTAATGACTATGTCAATTTATTAAGAGAAGGGCAGCCATTAGGAATATTTTATGGGTATCTGGAAAATGGATATACCAGTACGGGAAATATTCAATACAAAGATTTGAATAACGATGGAACAATTAATGCACTTGATAAAACATATATTGGCAATCCTAACCCAAAATTTATTTATGGATTTAATTCTGATGTTTCTTACAAAGGATTTGACTGGTCTCAATACGTTAGTTCAAGCTATGCCCTTTAGGGCAAGGCTTTAGCTTCTAAAAATCTAACTAAATTTGCAGATGGAAGATATACGAAAAGGAAGCCATAGTACCCATCAATTGCATGTTCATTTGGTTTG
>DATCMY010000015.1:0-8188 GCA_036565505.1 Hanamia sp. | reverse complement strand
GTGTACATTCAAGTAGGTTTTATTTTGAAAAGTAACCGGCTGCCGGATGATCCATTATGTATCTGAATGAATTGACCTTTCAGAATTACAACCTTTTGATTGATGAATTAAATGAATTTGCTAAAAAAGCAAAGGGATATATTTCAAAAGTTGTACGATTTGGAGATATTCATGTTGACAGAAATTCAGGGCAAATAATTACAGAGAATATCCGAAACGGCATGGGCTTCCTTGGATATAATTCATTCGCTGCTAAAACAATCATTAAAAGGGAAATGGCAAAGGTTTAAAATCTTCAAAAATCTTCAACTGACCGCATTAATCCTTAAAAATCTTCCTAATTCCTTAATAGTACGCTATGAAAAATATGACTGAATATCAGAAAGTCCTGGAACAATTCAGAACACATTACCGCAATGAATACGGTATTAATCTTGACGATGAGGTACTATATTTCTTCGTGCGGGTAAATGAAATGCAATCAGACTTAAAAAAAGATATTCGCAACCTTCCTAAAATAACATTCAAAACCGGATGGGACTATTTTCTATATGGCCTTGGCAAATGGTTAATCCCTTCAGTTATAGTATCCGTCATGTTATTGGTACAGTTGCTTTTTATTGCTAATAAACATTCAGACGAAATACAACCCGGCAAAATTATTATTAAAAATAATACCCCTTTTTTAGAAATAAAAACAGACAGTTCAACTTACTATTTACAAATTCAAAAAAAATGAAAGAATGAAAACAAAATATCAATCCATCGCATTATTCACAATCGCTCTCTTCTTTTTTTCTTCATGCTCTAAACACAAAGAGCAACTTATTGCAAATAAACTGGCAATTATGAAAATGGAAGTTTCTTACACAGGCGATATCCAATCACAAGTTGCCGTGTTAACTTTCCTTGCTATAAATGCGAACAACAGCGACGCAGCTACTATCGTTAATGAAAATACAGGTGTCACATCCGCAGGGCCATTCTTACAGAATGCTGACTTGTCTTCCAATAAGCTAACTACTTTTCACTCTGCAGAAAAAGTAAGCTATGCCAACATAATGCTCGCCCTTTCTCCAAAAGTGTATGCAACCACTCCTGAAAATAATTTTGCTATTACTATCAAAATATATTTTGATGGAAAATTAGCAGATAACCAAACATTCTCTTATGATAAAGTTGCTGATGGAACTTCTCTTGAACCTAAAGATTTTAATTATAAAACAGAAGTAAAATAAATAAAAACACTTTTTCAAATGAACAATTTAAAAACATTCCGGGATTTTCGTTCAGAAATTTCAATCATAGAACTTGCCATTTCAAATGGCTATAAATTAAGTAAAAGTGATGGTTTAAAATGGCCTGTTTTAAAGGATGAACTTTCCGGTGATAAGATTATAATAATTAACCCCCGCTCATCTTCTAATCAAGGATACTTCAATCCGAATGACCCAAAAGATAAAGGGACACTTATCCAATTTGTAAAAAATCGTTTAGGCTCAATATTCCCTTATGAAAGTGGTAAATCAGAAATGAGCAACATTAATACAGTTCTATATAACTATCAAAATTTGGACATTCCCGAAAAAAATACATATAGGTCAAACATAAAAGAATTAGTTGAAAAACATTCAACAAAGGAATTTAAGCTTCCAAAAGGGATTACAGAATTAAAAAATCCAGGCTATCTGTATTTTCGTGGATTGCAATCGCAAACGCTCAACAGTGCTGCATTTAAAGATAAAATATTCAACGTTAGAATAGGAGAGTATGATAATATTGGCTTTCCATATTATGATGCTGAAGGCAGAACTGTTGGTTTTGAATTGCGCAACAAGCAATTTAAGCACGTTATCGAAGGGTCTGACCGCTCCTTTGGTATATGGCATTCTAATATTCCCAAAATACTTGAAGCTCTAATACTCACTGAAAGCCCAATAGACGCGCTTTCCTATCATCAATTAAAGGGGAAAGAAAATTCGCTTTATATTTCCTTCGGTGGTTCTGTAACTATCGGGCAATTAGAAACAGTCAAAAATATTATTACAGCTTCAAATGCAAGCCCCGAATTAAAAATTATATCCGCTGTGGATAATGACGAAATGGGTAAAATCTATACAGAAAAATTTAAAGAAGCATTCTCCAAAAATATTGTTGAAGATTATCCGAGACTAAATGATTACAATGAAGATTTAAAAAAAAATCAAATCAGAGGAATGAAAATATAGCAATGAAAATTCATTCATTTCATAATATTCCAACCCTTTTCGGATTTAATAAAATTAAGCCCCCTGTCTTCTTCTTTTATCAAATCACCTTTCCTATATTCCTTGACTTGCTGGTAGGATTTGTTGAATGCGCCAAATTGTTTGTTGTAATTATTTGTTACAGTAATTTCACTGTGAATTTTATTCAACATTGAAGTATCAGAGGAAGCAACATAAAAAGTATCCATTCCTGTCCAGCCTCTTTTAGTAAAAACCAAAAGGTCTTCTGAAGCTACTAATTTTGCATGAAACTTGATCCAATACATATCTTTGCCCATATTGCTGCCATTTTTTTCATCAATCTTTTTCAAGTCCACATATTCCAAAGGTTGTTTGACTGTCTCATTAAGACTCTTTAAAACAAGTTGCTCGGAAGGTAAGTTGCTGCCGCAGGATGAGAGTAGTAGTAAGCAGCAAGAGATGATAAAAGTTATGAAGGATATGGAAGAATTTTTCATTCTTTTTTAAATAAAATTACGCAATATTACTTTAAAATTATTGCTCGGTAGTAGATAAATTAATATTAAAATTTAACTCTTTAAAAGTCCTCAATACTCTTTAAATTCCTTTAATTTTCTCTCAATATCCACCCCACTTTTTTCTAAATTTTAGAAAATGTTTTTTGGTTGATAATCAATAGATGAATTAGGAGCTTTCCTAAGTCACACTATTAGGCAGTTCAGGGAATTTGAGTAGAGAAAATAAACAAATTTTATATTATAGCCTGCAAAGATATTTTTTGAAATTAATAAACGGTGCATAGAAGCATGCTTTGATTACCCGCAATGTGTTATGAAAGAAGAGTAGCTTTCCACCAATAAAAAAATGCTTCAACATTGGATTTTTTCAGCTTATTAAGTTTCGTATTATGCGGTTGTTCAATGATGGCATCAGCAACCTCCTGCGGATTATTGAATCTCTCAAAGCCTGTCTGATCGGTAGCTATGAGGCGGGATAAATAAGCTGCCTTTGCAGCATGAACAATAGCCTTATCAAGGCGATAAGCCTCAGAAAATATAAAGCGCTCTAAACGTTGAATACCTTTTTGTAAATGCTCATAATTTTCTTTGTCAACTGCACCACGCAACGAAATGCAAAGAGCAGTGCGATAAATATCAGATAGTACATCAACGGACTCTATATCCTTCAAGTCCCGATATACGATTTCGGTTTGCACAATTTTTCCAAAAGTTTTTTTAATTGTTTCCAGATTTTCAATTAAATCGAATATGTTGCCAATATCGTAAAGCTGTTTGATGATTTCCATACTCATACTATCTTCCTTTTTAAAGTATGGAATGCCGGTAGTATTAGGAGCAAAGGCCGTAAGTTTATCCCCGAGCAAATCTTCCAGAGAAGGAATATTTGCTTTAGTCAATTCTGATGTGGTTATTAGAAAGCCTGATTTAATTTCGTGATCCAAGATGTTTTTATAGTTGTTCGCTTCAAAAAGAATATCAAGTAAGATGGCCTCTTCTCCTTCATGGGTTCTGTGAATAGGTTGGTAGAAGAATTTATAATGTGCCTTGTCAATAGATGATGCCTGGGCACGATGCTGCAATTCAACTCTTGTAAAGCCCTGCTGCCTTGCAAACGAATTAAAAATCCCGTCAAGGTCTGTCCTGTTTTCTGAAATGATAATATCAATGTCAATAGACAACCGTTTGGCAGAATTCATTAATAGCATCAATGCAGTACCGCCTTTAAAAATAAAAGGTATCCCGGATTTAGATAAGCCTTCCAAAAGCAATAACGCCCGGATTACTTTTTCAATAAGAATTTTATCCGCATTTCGATTGGCTTTTGATACTTTTTCAATCCATTCAGTAGTCAATGTTTCTTTACTAATCATACACTATAAAATGGCAGCTTATTGCTTTTGCTGCCGAAATTTTGAAATCTTATTTAAGTAAATATTAAAGGCTTCCTTTTTACTTCTCCTATCTGCATAACGAAGCATTTTATTTTCATTGATGGAGTATTTTTCAAAAGCATTTTTGAAAATGGTTTGCATCTCGCCACCTTGCTGAGCTGCAAAAACTATTTCATCGCAAAAAATATCCACCAATAATTTTTCAATAGTAATAGTCTGGACACCATTAGCTTTTTGCATCGGAGCTTCTGAAACCAATGATTTTATAATGATGGCTTCTTTTTCTGAAGATGCATAAAGACTGAGGGTATCAGATGATGGTTTAAGAAAGACATTCTTCATTTTTTCTTTCAGAAAATAAAAGGTTGATTCAGTTGCCTCCCTATCTACTTCTACCAATATATAAAACTTTCCAGGTTGGTGAAGCATTAATTCATTCAGAACAGAAGTGTTCCAGATACAAATTTGCATATAGGGAAACTGTTTTTCCAATTCCTTATAAATACTTTTAATTTTTAAAGATATTTCCGGAATAAAATTTCTTCCTTTGCCTAAAATAAATTTTCCCCTGCCAATTCTTGAAAACACACCAGATTGAACCAGGGTATAAACTCGCCAATTGATGGCCGCCTCTTTTAATCCAGGTTCAATTTTTTTGTAAAATATTTCAATATCTCTGGTGGTAAAAGTATTTTGGCCACTGAAATATTCCTGAAGCTTCTTTATATTTAATTTATTGTTTGCGATGGATTTATAATATTTCCCGCAAAGATAGTAAATCTATAAAATGGCAGCAAATGACAATTGCTGCCAAAATATAGAAATACTCTCAGCACTCATCATATTGAACAATGCAATCAGAGGATAAATACACTTTAAAAAAATGAACCTCTTTTCACCTTAAATTTATTAATTGATATTCAATCAATTAGCGCTAAATCCATTAATTTATATCACCTTAAAAAAAATTAAAAAACCGGCAGGTGATATAAATTAACGGATTTTAATAATATTCAAGAATAACTCTTTAAACATCTTCAACACTCTTTAAAAATCTTCAATTTCCGGTCTATATTTTTTCCCTTTTTTTAAAATTTTAGAAGAATTTTTTTTATTGATTATCAATAGATAATCAATAGATATATTAGAAGCTACACTGTAACCCAATATCCACAGGCATTTCGGAGAATACAGGTGATAGGAATTAACGGATTAGGTGATATAAATTAACGGATTGGGTGATACAAATTAATGGATTGAGTGATATAAATTAACGGATTTCATAAAGCAGGTGATATGAATTAACGGATTTTTTTCTCCGAATATGAAAATTCGTTCTTTAGGCTGGTAATTATCCATGCAGGAATGTCTTTGACAGTTGGCAATTTCGTTTTCTTTCAGCGGATTTAAGGGGCTAGTTGGGGTTTTTATTTCCAATAACCATATATTTGAGTTGATTATAACCATTTAAAAAATAGGTAAATGCTTCAAGGCTTTTCGACACAAAACGGAACAGGAATTACAATATATGGCGACTATTGCGACTTGCGTTCTTTGTATCTAACCATCGATAAAATTGCAAACAAGGTATCTCAAGTAGAAGATGATCCAAGGTATATAACACTAATGAGTTTTTCTTATGATGTACGAAAAGCTTATAGTGGACAAAGGTTAGAAGAAGAAATTGCATTTGACGGCGACAGAAAAATTGAATACTTCGGTTTTCAATTTTTGTGGACTGACTTACTTATATTCATAACTGTTCTAAGATACCAGGCTGCATACTCTATGACCAATGAATTAGACCAGGCAAATCTTTATTTACTTGAGCATATAACTAAGAAAGCATTGGAAGAATACGATCAGGAAGGTGCCGCTAAATTGAAAAATCTTATTGGACAAGGTATTGACATTTTTGATCCATTGTTAGTTCAGATAAATGAATTTATAAATATTGAATACCTGAAATTGAAGCCGACCAAAAAACGCTTCAGGGATTTATACGCACTAATGACGAATTATTTTTCTCCATGGACAGAGGACGGCAAAAACTTAAAAAAGTTTTTAGATGAGAAGGCGAAAGAATTAGGCACAACTGCTGTCAAAATTACCTTCGATGAAAAGGAACTTCCAGAAGTTATATGGTAACACCGATAAATATTCAACAGCCCTCGCGGTCCCATAAGAACGAAATTTTTTCAACTGGTCTCTATGCTATAAAACGTTGGCTACAGTCAGCAAACCTGCCTATCGGCAGACAGGCAAATAATCCAGATTTCTATTTTTTTATTTTAATAAAGAAATTATCTAAATATAAAACAAGAAATAGAGATTGTAAAGATGAAAAAACAATCTTTCAAAAATGTTTTCACATGTGCTTACCTGTTATAATTGTGAAATGAAGAAATATTCTCTAAAAAAATAAATGGGCAATAAAGTTAAAATTCTTTTTAAAAAACAATGGATTGTTCATAAGCTATCCTCTAAAAAAATAAAGGTTAATCGGATTTAAAATAGGCTAAATTTCTTTGTCATAAAATTCATTTCTAATACTAGCAATCGTCCAGGCGGGAATATCTTTTATTGGTTGACCACTCAGCTTTCTATCAGCCAATTTAAGGGCTAATTCTGTTATTTTGCTACGAAGGATGGCAATGTTGCTTAAATCTTTTAAAATCCATTCTATTTGCTCTAAATGATGCATTTTAAAACCAAAGTGCTGGCGCAGTAAATTGATAGTATCCTCTTTTACAAGAAGTAGATGTTCGCTTTCCTCTTTAAGCAAAGCTTTTGTTTTAATTATAAAATTAAAATGAGTAATCACATTTCCTCTCTTACTTACACTGAAATCAAAAAAAATGTCTCCGATTTTTTTAAGTTCTTTTTCTACCGGACGTATTATATCTCTAATCAAAATTTTTGTATTCGCGTATTTATTTTTCAAAACAAGTAACTCACGAAATTTTTCAATTGACAATGTATAAACACCTACATCCTTCCACTGGCATATTATTTCATAAATCTTTTGAGTGTATTTATTATTGGTTTCATACATGACATCTTCTGCAAAAACTGTTAATCCATTCGCCACTTTCATCAGTTCCATTGCTGTTGCTTTATGCATGGAGATGGTTATATCCCTTGCATATTTTTTTATCACAGCCCGCTCTATAAGTCCTGTCAATACTACTTCCTCTTCAGGTTTTTTTGCTTTCTTACTCTTAATTGCCGGTAAAATAATTTGAACGATCTCTACGTTAACTGACCTTAATTGATTAATCGCTTTTTTGAATTGCGCATAATTATTACCATCTTTTATAAAATCCGAAAGTAAAAATTTAAGCCTCACCGTATCATCATTAGAGCTTTTAAATAGTTCTAATTGGCCAAATTCGACACCTCTTTCTAAAAGGGTAATATCGCGCTGTAACCTGGCAATTATTTTAGTCAGAATTCGTTTCTGCCAAACGGAATAATTCCACATTGACATTGTTATACGATAGGGTTGCCTGATTAAAGAGTAGTTTTCAAACGAGGGTAATTCTTCTCCCATAATTACGGAGTTAATTATGTTCGGCTATGGAGTGGAGCAAGTCCTGAAGCTGGTGTACGAATTTAATTTCTCTTTTTAAAGTATTCCATTTTGCTACCCAGTTATTGGATAGCTTCTTGATAATTATTTCGCTATGACACCATACTTCGAGTTCTGAATGATAAATAAAATTGAAATGCATTAGCCATTCTTCATTTAAAGGCACACCAATAATATCCCTGTCACTATCGGGGTACTTCCGGCTTGAAAGATGTACAACATCCGGCTCAAGCACTATTATAGTATCCGGGATAATATCATTTTCATAGCATACGCTTACGATATTTCCTATTCTTAAATCAGATGCTTTCATTTTTTATTTTTTTGCGTGTTCAGATTTCCTGATAATTGATTTCCTGAAATTGGATACTAATCTTGCTGCCTGAGCCTCATTAAGAGCTTTCTTTTTACCGGCCCCCGAAGGAGCCGGAGCGTTGATACGCTCCAGTTCTACTC
>DATCMY010000014.1:0-8964 GCA_036565505.1 Hanamia sp. | reverse complement strand
AAATAATTGTTTTATTGAGCAGACAAATGGATTTTAAATTTTCCCTACATTTAAAAAAACAAAAATGATCATCTTGAAATATTTATTTCTCATTTTATTATTTTCTTCTATTTCTTTTTTGGGCCATGCCCAGGAAAAGATTCCTGCATATTATGTGCAGCAAAAATGGTTTAATGATTCACTTAAAAATATAATTCATGACGCAGGTTTGGATAGTTTGTATAATGCGGGGGAAGATGGGATAGAAAAAATTTCTTTTGCAGTAATTGATTGTAACGGCCCAAAACCTTTGCTGGGAGGAGTTAATTTGGAACATTTTATTTATCCTGCTTCTGTTTATAAAATGTATGTGGCTATGGAAATTTTAAAACAGGCAAGTAACAATGAATATTCCCTGTTTAAAAAATATGTAGTAAAATCTCCTAACGATGTGGATCATACTTCTGAAATAAGCTGGGATCCGCGGCCCTTGCTAAGAGACGGAGATACGGTTACCATTAATTATTTGCTCGACCTGATGATTACAAGAAGTGATAATTCTGCTGCCAATTGTTTGATAGATGTTGCAGGCCGCGACAACATTAATAAAACCATGCAGGAAAATGATTGGTATGGAAGTGAAGTAACACGAAAATTTCTGAGCCGAAAATTTGAAGATCCGGGTTACGATACCGTTAGAAGTACCGTTACCAGCGCTTTACATGCCGCAGACTTTATGTTTAAAATTTATAAAAATCAATTTATAAATCCATGGGTTAGCCAGCAATTGAAAGTGTTTCTGGGCCGCCAGTTAGATACAACCAAACTTTCTACAGGGTTGCCGCATAAAACTATGTTTTATCATAAATCAGGCTGGTGGAGTTATTATACCAATGATGTTGGCATAGTAGATGATGGCAAAATAAAATACATAATTGCCCTGTTTACGCCAGTTACAGAAGAGGAGGTACGTCCGCGTTTTAAAATGGTTTCAGAACGGGTGTATAATTTAATAAAGAATTTGCATGCAAATTGAGGAGGCTTTGGAACCAGAATCTGTTAATTAATTTTACAAGGTTTTCTTTATTGCGTAACTTGTTTCTCATGAAAAATTTGCTGGTATTAATTTTTGTTTTTTGTTGTTTCAGTTGTTCAAAAAAAACAACACAAACTTCTCCTCCAACTCCTGTTCCTCCTGCGCCCGGAGTTTTTTCCTTATCATCAGTAAAAATAAATGATCAATCTCCTGATAAGACAAATTTATTCTTTTCAGTAAATGCAAATCCTGTTATAAAAATTTCCTTTACAGCACCTGTTGATCACACCTCATTTCAAAATAATTTTTCTTTTCAAATAATTACAGGTGGAACTACTGCTTACAATGTTTCTTATGCAAATGGCGATAGCACTGTTTTAATACAACCTGCTTCTGCTTTGCAATTGCTTTCAAAATATACCTTCACTCTTACTACGGGTTTGCAATCAAAACAAAAGGTTGCGTTATCTACCAACAATACTACCAATTTTATTACGGTTATTGATTCCTCCGATAAATTTCCACGGGTTTCTGATAGTGCTTTGTTGGATGTAATAGAAAAACAAACCTTTAAATATTTCTGGGATTTTGGACACCCGGTTTCCGGCATGGCACGCGAAAGGAATACTTCCGGAGATATTGTAACTACGGGCGGTACAGGGTTTGGTGTTATGAGCATACTTGTTGCTGTTAATAGAAATTTTATTTCAAGAGCAGATGGTTTGCAGAGAATAAATACCATTGTGAATTTTTTAAAGAATAATTGTACGCGGTATCATGGCGCATTTTCACATTGGATAAACGGGGCTACGGGTGCTACAGTCCCATTCAGCCAAAAGGATAACGGAGCAGATTTGGTAGAAACTTCATTGCTTATGCAGGGATTATTATGTGCCCGGCAATATTTCAATACATCCGATGTAAATGAAACCACATTGCGTGATAACATTAATATCTTGTGGAATGGTATTGAATGGAACTGGTTCAGGAATGGAAGCCAGAATGTTTTATACTGGCATTGGAGCCCCGATTATAATTTTGATATGAATATGCCAATTAAAGGTTGGAATGAAGCATTAATTGTTTATGCCCTTGCTACTTCTTCCAATACGGATTCTATACCCAGGATTGTGTATGATAATGGTTGGGCATCTAATGGAGGAATGAAGAATGGCGCTGTTTTTAATGGAATTCAACTTCCTTTAGGCACCTCTTATGGAGGTCCGCTTTTCTTTGCGCATTATTCATTCCTGGGGATCAATCCACATGACCTCACTGATGCCTACGCGAATTATTTTACTCAGAATACTGCTCATTCTTTGATCAATTATAATTATTGCGTTTCTAATTCACTTCATTTTAATGGATACAGTTCATCCACTTGGGGGTTAACGGCAAGTGATGATAATCTTACTTCCTATAGTGCACATTCCCCCACTAATGATGATGGTGTTATTTCACCTACTGCTGCAATTTCATCTCTGCCCTATACGCCTGCACAATCAATGAGTGCATTGAAATTTTATTATTACACCCTGGGTGATAAATTATTTAAAGATTATGGATTTATCGATGCATTTAATTTATCAGATTATTGGTTTGCAGATTCTTTCCTCGCTATTGATCAGGGCCCTGAAATAGTGATGATAGAAAATTACCGCAGCAAATTACTATGGAATTTATTTATGAGTTGCCCCGAAATAAAAAGAGGTATGCACAATATTGGATTTCAAAGTCCGAATCTTTAAGGATTATTTGAATGATAAATATTGAATAAAAAAATTGCTTTAAAAATCTAAATTTGCTTCGTGAGGTTCCATTGGTCCTTTAAAAAACAAAAACAATTTCGGATGAAATATATTCTTTCCTTGCTTCTTATTTTTCAGTTAAGTATTCCTGGTTATACGCAGAAAAAACAACCAGGCATAAATGAGAGAAGGGCAGTAATTCAAAAAAACCTTTCTGACTCTGCACTGCTTGATCTTGTACAAAAACAAACCATAAAATATTTCTGGGATTTTGCGCATCCTGTTAGTGGTATGGCAAGAGAAAGAAGCAACGTGGCCTACGATTATGGCAATGAAGTAGTAACCACCGGCGGTACAGGCTTTGGCGTAATGGCATTAATTGTGGGAGTGCAAAGAGGATGGTTGCCCAGGGATACCGTTGCAAAGCGCCTTCTAAAAATGATTCTTTTTTTATCAAAAGCCGATTCCTATCATGGTGTTTTTCCACACTGGATGAATGGCGCTACCGGCAAAACAATTCCTTTCAGCCGTAAAGATGATGGAGCAGATTTAGTAGAAACTTCTTACTTGTTTGAAGGGCTACTATGTGCTAAGGAATATTTTAATGAAGATAATAAAACAGAAAATGAATTAAGAAATCGTATTGGTTGGCTATGGAATGATATAGAGTGGAACTGGTTTACAAGAGATGGCCAGGAAGTTCTTTACTGGCATTGGAGCCCGAATAATGGCTGGGCTATGGACTTTCCTTTACATGGATATAATGAAACATTGATTACCTATATTTTGGCAGCTTCCGCTACTAATTACACCGTATCTGATAAAGTATATCATCGCGGATGGGCTATGAGTAATTATTTTTTAAACGGAAAAAAATATTACGGCTACACTTTACCGTTAGGTTTTGATTTTGGCGGCCCGCTTTTCTTTACCCATTATTCTTTTTTAGGCCTTGATCCCCATGGATTAAAAGATCAGTATGCTAATTATTGGGAACAAAATCAGAATCATACTTTGATTAATCACGCTTATTGTCTTGATAACCCAAAGCATTTTAAAGGATATGGCGAAAATTGCTGGGGGCTCACGGCCAGTGATGATTATAAAGGCTATGATGCTCATTCACCAACAAATGATGATGGTGTAATTTCTCCAACTGCCGCATTATCTGCTTTTTCATATACTCCTGAATATTCCATGAAGGCTTTAAAGCATTTCTATTATGACCTGGGCAATAAAATTTGGGGGGAATATGGTTTCAAAGATGCATTTGATGAATCCAAAAACTGGTATGCAGATTCTTATCTTGCTATAGACCAGGGGCCGATTGTAGTAATGATAGAAAATTACAGAAGCGGATTGTTCTGGAAATTATTTATGAATATTCCTGCTATTCAAAACGGTTTGCACAAATTAGGGTTTACATCACCCTATTTTAAAAAATAAACAGGCATAATTGGGCGTTAAGAGCAAAAATCCGGGAAATTATTTTCCTGTTTTTTGCATGATTGATATGCACCCATTCGCAACTTTGCAGGATTAATAATTTCTTAATGATAGCTTAATGATTTGTTCATATGCAATTCTTTCCTTTGCATAGGATTTAAAGTTTTTTTTCTTGTATTATGCCGATACATAACTTTCTTAATATAAATTCCAGGCAATGAAAACAATCTCTTATTTCTTCCAAAAAATTTTTACCAGGGTATTTCTTCGTCGCTTTTCATCTTTCTATTCGCCCCTTAAATTCTATAAAGCATAAATTATAAATGGATAAAAAAAGAAAGGTTGAAATTCTTGTTTTAAGTGATGTACACCTGGGCACTTACGGATGCCATGCCAAGCAACTTCTCCGTTATTTAAAAAGTATCAAACCAAAAATTGTTGTTCTTAATGGCGACATTATTGATATGTGGCAATTCAGTAAAAGATATTGGCCCAAAAGCCATATGAAGGTGGTAAAGCACATTATGCATTTGGTCAATAAAAAGGTAAAGATTTACTACGTTACGGGCAACCATGATGAAATGCTTCGGAAATTCACAGGATTTAAAATGGGCTCTTTGCAAATTGTTGATAAGGTAATTCTCCCTTTGGATGATAATAAAAAGGCCTGGTTTTTTCATGGTGATGTTTTTGATGTAACTATGCAACATTCCAAATGGCTCGCAAAGTTAGGCGCAGTGGGTTATGACACATTGATACTCATCAACAGATTCGCTAATTTTATTTCAGAATATATTTTTAAGAAAGGAAAATTATCTCTTTCAAAAAAGATAAAAAACAGTGTAAAAAGCGCTGTGAAATTTATTAATAATTTTGAATCTACTGCAGCAGATATAGGAATATCAAACCATTACGACTATGTAATATGTGGCCATATTCATCAACCCGAAATGAGGGAAATTACAAATCAACACGGATCAATTATGTATTTAAATTCAGGCGATTGGATTGAAAATCTCACTGCTCTTGAATACAATGATGGAGAATGGAAAATTTATAAATATGATGAGGCAGAAATGGAAACAGAAATAGAAGAAGAACCCGGAGAAATAGTACTTTCCAACAATGAGCTTTTTGATAACATGGTGGCTGATTTTAATTTAATGATGGTAAAATGAAAATACTTTATGCCATACAGGGAACGGGTAATGGTCACATCAGCAGGGCGAGAGATATTATTCCTTTGCTTCAAAAAAAAGGAGAACTTGATATCCTGATCAGTGGCACCGAAGCCGATGTAGAACTTGGCTACCCGGTAAAATATACCTTAAAAGGATTAAGTTTTGTCTTTGGTAAAAAAGGCGGAATAGACCTTGTGTCAACTTATAAAAAAGCAAAGCTTAAAAGATTTTATAACGAAATAAAAGATCTTCCCGTTAATAATTACGATATTGTAATTAGCGATTTTGAACCAGTAAGTGCATGGGCCTGTCGCCTTCGTCATAAAGCATGCATAGGTCTTAGCCATCAGTCGGCTGTGATCAATAAAAAATCTCCCAAACCAAAAAATATTGATCCGGCAGGAAAATTAATTCTTAAAAATTACGCGCCGGTAACTGTGGAATATGGTTTTCATTTTAAGCAATATGATAAGAAAATATTTACCCCGGTAATTCGCAACGAGATCCGGAATGCAGAGAATATTAATCTTGGTCATTACACAGTTTATTTACCTTCATACAGTGATGACAAAATAATAAAAGTGCTAAGCCTGGTTAGTAATGCAGAATGGCAGGTTTTTTCTAAACATACAAAAAAAGCCTATCGGCAAAAGAATGTTGCCATTTTTCCGATAAGTAATAACGCATTTATTAAAAGTATGGTAACAAGTGCCGGAGTGTTATGTGGCGCTGGTTTCGAGACTCCTTCCGAAACATTGTTTCTTGAAAAGAAACTACTGGTAATACCCATGAAAGGGCAGTATGAGCAGCAATGTAATGCCGCGGCTCTTAAGAAAATGGATGTTCCGGTTTTGAAAAAATTAAAATTATCCCAACTTGAAAAAATAAAAGAATGGGTGAAAGAAGGAAAAATAATACACGTGGATTATCCTGATATTACGCAGCAAATAGTTGATAAAATATTTGATAAGTATATGCCGCTTCCGGGGAAGTATTTAGCAGAACCCGGTACAGTACCTTATTCTTATAAAAAATTAAGAAAGATCATCATTGGAAATATTTCACAATAAATCAGCAGGTAGTCATGGTGGTGAGTAAAGATGATTTTGGTAAAGATTTCGCATGGGGTGTTTCAACAGCTGCATACCAAATAGAGGGTGGCCACAACCAACATTCGAAAGGGAAATCTATTTGGGATGTTTTTGTAAAACAAAAAAATAGAATATTCAAAAATCAGCATGGTGACATAGCCTGTGATTTTTACAATCGCTATGCAAGCGATTTAAGCCTGATGAGCAGGCTCAATATTTCCAATCATCGTTTTTCTATTGCCTGGAGCCGGATATTACCTGGTGGCATTGGCCATGTAAATATGGAGGGTATTGATTTTTATAATCGCCTGATTGATTTTTCACTGGAACTCGGTATTACACCATGGGTTACGCTTTATCATTGGGATTTACCTTATGAACTTGAAAAAAAAGGAGGTTGGGTAAACCGCGATGTTATTCATTGGTTTGAAAATTATGTGTCTATCTGTGTAAAGTATTTTGGCGATCGGGTTACCAACTGGATGGTTCTTAATGAGCCGATGGTTTTTGCCGGTGCCGGTTATTTTCTGGGCGTGCATGCGCCGGGCAGAAAGGGTTTGAATAACTTTTTAGCCGCTACTCATCATGCTGCGATGGCGCAATCTTGTGGAGCAAGAATTATAAAATTGATGCAACCGCAAAGCAATGTGGGCACTACTTTTTCCTGTTCACATATAGAGCCTTTCCGTACCGGAGAAAAAGATAATATCGCGGCCATAAAAGTGGATGCGCTTCTCAATCGTATGTTTATTGAACCATTATTAGGATCAGGTTATCCTACAGAAGATCTCAAAATATTAAAACGGATAGAAAAATTTGTTAAGCAAAACGATGAAAAGGAACTGGCATTTAATATGGACTTCATAGGCCTGCAAAACTATACACGTGAAATGGTGATGCACAGTACTTTCATGCCGTTTATAAAAGCAAAAATTATAAAAGCAGATAAGCGAAATGTAGCAACTACACTAATGAACTGGGAGATTTATCCTGAATCTATTTATCATATTCTAAAAAAATTTAGCGCTTACAAAAACATACCTCCTTTGATGATTACTGAAAATGGGGCGGCTTTTCATGATGGGGTAAAGCATGATGAAGTACATGATCCGGAAAGAATAAATTATTTGAAAAATAATATAGCACAGGTACTTCGTGCAAAGCGTGAAGGGGTAAATGTTGCAGGTTATTTTGTGTGGACCTTCCTTGATAATTTTGAATGGGCTGAAGGATATTATCCCCGTTTTGGGTTGGTCTATAATGACTTTGAAACGCAACAGCGAATTGTAAAATCATCAGGTTATTGGTATGCAGATTTTTTATCCTGAATTTTAAATTAGGGTAGGGAACCTGTTTACATTCTGGAAATATATAAATACTGCAGGTTCTTTGCCAATTGCTGTAAACCATTGTGGACAGTAAGACGCGATCCAGGCGGAATCTCCTTTTTTTAACGGGTACCATTCCTGGTCGAGCCTATAAATTCCCTGGCCCTGCAGGCAAAAAAGTCCATATTCCATCATATGCGTTTCTACCATTGGCAAATGCCCGCCAGGTTCGTATGTGAAAATATTTACCGCCATATCAAAAGAAAAATCATCTGGTAATAAAACCTGCTGGCGCAATGCATCATCATCTGAATAAGTCCTGGCTTCCACTTTTGATGAATCACCAAAAGTGGGTGTTGGCACTTTGTATCCTTCCAGTTCCTGGTACGCTCTATGAAAGGAAAGAATTTGTGTTCCTTCTTCAAATTGGTCGAATGAATAATTTTTATCTATTGGAATATAAACATATTTTCCGGAGGAAAGGTCATCTCTTTTTGCATTGATATTTACATTGCATTTTCCTTTGATGATGTAAAAAAATATTTGCGATTCTTTTGTTGTTCCTGCGATACTGCAATTTTTGTTAGCTGTTATTATAGTCTGGCAAAAGTTGGCGCCCATTTGTTCATTGATGATTACGTTCACTGTACAATTTTTCCATCCCGGCACGTTACTGTTGATTAAACCGCCAGGGCTTATTATTGCATGATTTCTTTTTATTACTGATCTTGTTAATGCTGAAATTTCCATTGTATTTAAATTATTTTATGAATTGAACGACACGGGATACAAAATTATTTTACATTTTATTTTAATTGTTCAGATCCCGAAATACTTCCCGGTCATTCAATTTGATTCACCCAATTCTATGCCATGTATTTATCAGCCGTTTTTAAGTTTGGATTTATGCCGGGGGCAAATAAACGCTACTATTTATTGTATTTATCTTCAAAAGAAGTAAAAAAGATAAATCGTAAATTAAGGAAGGTTTTCTGATTCTATTTAAAAGATAACTGAATCATTAACAAAATATTTGACTTTGTTGGCAGCGAAAAGATATTTTTGCAAATCATTCAAAATTATGTCTGTAAAACCGGCGATCATTCTTGGTGTTTTGTTATTATTTGCTTTGTTAAGTAAAGCTCAAACCTGTAC
>DATCMY010000013.1:0-1975 GCA_036565505.1 Hanamia sp. | reverse complement strand
ATAAAAAATAGAATAGAAAAAGCAAAACCCGCTTCAAGAGCGGGTTTTAGCCAAATTAAAGCGGACCGGACGGGACTCGAACCCGCGACCTCCGCCGTGACAGGGCGGCATTCTAACCAACTGAACTACCGATCCAAAATTCCTAATTTGGGAGCGCGAAGATAATAAAATTTCAATTCAGAAAATCAACAAAATTTTATTTTTTTATTTTAATGTTTCTATTTTTTTATTAGTAAATGATGTGAATTAATAGGTAGTATTAAAAGTTCAAAACATATTACCAGGTTTTATTTTTTTTCAATTCATAGTTATTATTTTAAAAATAAAATGGTCTGAATTTAATTTTATGTTCCTTAAATTCTAATGTAGGGCCGGGAATTCTGAAAATGTTTATCCATGATGGATAAGGGGTTGTTCCTGGTTTAGTAAAAGCGCCATCAATTCCAAAAAATATTTTCCTGTTTCTTTCAAATGACGGAATAGGTTTCCCATTTAATTCTTTTGGATTGATAACTGCGCCGGTCATTCCATCTGCTCCATATCCGATATCAGCATTCATCCATGCAGGAAAATTATTTCCTTTTTTTAAAAAAGAATGAATGTTGAATGAAAGCCAATAGCTCTGCCCATTGTAATCCTTAATTAATCGTTGTGGAAAATTTGCTCCCAGCATATTGGGATTATATTTTGCATAAATACTTTTATGAAATGAAAACCGCAATTGAATTTTTTGTTCGTCCCACAAAGCTTGCTGGCCGGTAAATAGGGCTGCGCCAAATATATCTGCTCCAAAATCACCTTTTGAAAATCCCCATTCTGTTGAAAATCCATCTAATATTTCAATGAGGGTTAAATAGGCAAGACCTGTCAATCCCCCTACCCATTGGGCAGTGCCTCCTTTTACCCCACTCCATCGCATTAAATTGTATTGCAAGGCAGCAATATTATAAGCTGTTGTTGCATGCCCTATCTTGTCCATCTGGAGCCATTCGTTGTTGTCATTAAAAAAATGAAACCGGCTTTTGGGATATTTTTTGTACCATAAATATTGCAAACCTATTGTGACTATTGATGCCAGTGCCGATTCTCCTAATACTACAGTAGTGAAACGTTTGCCATTAAAATTTCCTGATGTATTCAATAACCCTCGTTCATTTATTATTTGTGCATTTGTGTTAAGAGTGAAAACTAATGCCAAAGGAATAAAGAAGACATACATTTTACCTATTATTTTCTTTATCATATTCCCTCTTTTTTAATAGATTTTTATTATACGGAACTATCTTTTAAATCGTCTCCATTATCATCCTGGTGTTGGGGATCGAATTTTCTATAAGCGCGTGCAAAAAAATGCGGGAATATCAACAGGGAAAAAAACATGGCACAAATAATTCCTCCTATTACCACCCGCGCCAATGGCCTTGAACTTTCAGAACCAATTCCATGAGAAATTGCTGCCGGTAATAATCCTATTGCCGCCATTAATGCCGTCATTATTACTGGTCGTACTCTTGCATTTACTCCCGATTTGATTGCACTATAAATAGATTCCTGATGCCCTCTTTTTTGCATTTCGAGGTTGTGTTTAAACTCCGTTATTAATAATACTCCAAACAGAATACATATGCCAAATAAGGCTATGAATCCAATACCTGCGGAAATACTGAAATTGGTTCCCTGTAATAAAAAGCGCAGCGATGCCGCCAACAATAGCGAACGGTACATTTAGAAATACCAGGCCAGCATCTTTAAAATTTCCAAACATGGAAAACAGCAAAAGAAAAATAAGTAATAAACTGATTGGTACTACTTGTTGTAATCTTTTAGTAGCTCTTTGTTGGGTGTGTCACGAATGAAAAGGATACGTTTTCTTTTCAATGCTGTATAAGAGATGAGGGCAGGCCCCTCATATACGCCTTGCAGAAGGGGTATATAAACTACTTCATGGTGCTGTAATCAAAAGTTATGGTATTGA
>DATCMY010000012.1:0-2953 GCA_036565505.1 Hanamia sp. | reverse complement strand
CATTACCATTGCAGGGTTTAACAGCTAATTTGCAGAATGGACTTAATTTTTTTTAATTGCAGATGGGTTTAATTTTCTGAATATTATACACATAACATAACATAATGATGCTACCTAAAAAATTAATATTAAGCTTTTTATTGCTCTACCTGGCAAGTTCAATCGTTGCGCAAACAGAAAAGAGATTTGATAATCATTTTTCTATTATTCCCCAGCCATTAATTCTGAAGGCAAAGGCCGGAAACTTTGTTATTGGAAAGAAGACCAGGATCTATGTTGATCGTAACAACAAGAGCTTGAGAAAAACAGGCGAAATGTTGTCAGCGCAATTGAAACTTGAGACAGGATTTGATATAAGTGTCAATGAAAATCCTGGTAATTCTACAAACGATGCGATCATTTTAACACGAAATAATGCAGTAGATACACTTGGTACGGAAGGATATAATTTATCTGTGCGTCCTGAAAGGATTATAATAAAAAGTGTACATCCTACAGGAGTGTTTTATGGAATGCAAACATTGTTACAATTATTGCCGGTTATATCGGAAGCGAAAAATAACAGATTTATTATCCAGGGTGTAGATATTATAGATAAACCACGTTTTGGCTGGAGAGGTATGATGCTGGATGTCGGCCGTTATTTTTATTCGGTTGATTTTATTAAAAAGTTTATAGACTATCTGGCAATGCATAAGATGAATACGTTTCACTGGCATTTAACAGACGATCAAGGTTGGAGAATAGAAATTAAGAAATATCCTAAACTAACCCAAATAGGAGCCTGGCGAGAAGCTACGCAATATGACAGGGCTACCAGCCAGATAGATCAGAATCCTCATGGTGGGTACTACACTCAGGATCAAATCCGTGAGGTTGTAGCATATGCGAAAGACCGTTTCGTAAATATTATACCTGAAATTGAAATGCCGGGGCATGCACTGGCGGCATTGGTTGCGTACCCGGAATTGTCATGTACCGGTGGCCCTTTTAAAATTCCATTATATTGGAATATACAAAAGGATGTTTATTGTGCTGGTAACGAACAAACTTTCCAATTTCTGGAAGATGTTTTAACCGAAGTAGCAGACTTATTCCCAAGCCCGGTTATTCACATTGGCGGAGACGAGTGTCCGAAGGATCGTTGGAAATTATGCCCGAAATGCCAGGCAAGAATGAAAGCAGAAGGATTAAAAGATGAGCACGAATTGCAAAGTTATTTCATCAGGCGTATAGAAAAATTCCTGTTGACAAAAAATAAACGGATCATTGGATGGGACGAAATACTTGAAGGTGGACTTGCTCCCAACGCTGCTGTAATGTCCTGGCGGGGTGTCGTAGGTGGAATTGCAGCGGCCAAGTTACATCATGATGTTGTGATGTCACCTTCAGATTATGCTTATTTTGATTATTACCAGGGCGAACCTTATCTTGAACCTGTAGCTTTTGGCGGTTTGCTGACATTGGAAAAAGTTTACTCCTATGAACCAGTGCCCGCAGAGTTAAATGCTAAAGAGGCGCTATTTATCAAAGGAGTACAGGCTAACATTTGGTCTGAATTTATACATTCGCCTGAAAAAGTTGAATATATGAGTTTTCCGCGTGTGGCTGCACTGGCAGAAGTTGGGTGGACTGATCCAAAATTAAAAAATTGGGAAGATTTCAAAAGACGGATGGTAATGCAATATAAACGTTATGAAAATGCTGGTATTAATTATTCAAAAACTGCTATGAATGTTACTTATACATCTGTCAAGAATAATACAAATGGAACCGCAATAATTACTCTTAAAACAAATAGTTACCAACCAGAGATTCGTTACACTATTGATGCTACAGAACCAATAGCAAGTTCACCAATATACTACAATCCCTTTACTATAAAATTGCCGGGCACTATAAAAGCGGCAGTTTTTGAAAAGCGTGTAAAACTTAGCAAGGTAAGTGTAACCTCTGTTTTAAGATAATGATAAAACATACTAAGCTAATAGAGAAAACCAAATTAGAAAAGCAATCAGGGTATGGGAAGTCATCGTTACCCAGAAATAATTCTTTAAAAACAATTAAATAACGAATTATGAAAGATCTTACCATCATTCTATTATGTGCTGCTTTGTTGGGTTGCAGTGCGTCTACTAAAATCGTCCTTCCTTCCAGGCCATTGGAGGAAGCTGGGTACAATGCCGATTCGGCTGTAAAACCTGGTATACCCGCTTATGAAGCTACCACAATCAATTATAAACGGGATGGTAAGTCTTTACTGACAGTCAGGCTGGAAGGTCCCGCCATTGTTGGCGTGGCGACGAAGCCGGAAAAGTGGGGGTTCTTCCAGTTTCCTTCCATTTATCGCAGCAAGGATAATATTGTGGTTGCGAAATGGAATATGAGCGAAGATGCAGTTGAAAGCTACGGTAAAGGGGGACATGGTGGTTTTGCCGTTTCCCGGGATGGCGGTAAATCATGGAGTCCGTCAGAGAATCCTCCGGTTGGAGGAGGATTGCTTTTACCTGGCGGAGACCGGATCAAAATATCCACGCCCAAGGCGATCGCTACGGGAGAGCTTAAACTCCCTATACCAGTAGTGGCGAATAAAGGAGGCATTGGCCTATATAAACTCAGTGAATTGCCGGAGATCCTTCAGGGAGTTTATCTAAACCGGCTTGCCAAAGGAGGGACCTCATGGGTCACCGAACACAATGTGCTTGATGATCCGCAGGCTGTGCGTTATACTATTTCCGGGTTGTTTCCGTTGGTTTGGTGGGGCGATATGCACATTGCATCCGATGGTTCAATCATAGCGGGTATTTATCCAGGGTTTTATTTGAATCCACAAGGCGGGGTAGATCCGTCCGGCGTCCTTTTTTATCGTTCCACGGACGAAGGGCGTACCTGGAAGATACAGGGCAGGATACCTTATGAGCCTGATCTGAAAACAGATCCCCATGGTGATAAA
>DATCMY010000011.1:0-14410 GCA_036565505.1 Hanamia sp. | reverse complement strand
AATAATAGCTTCATTTTTTACTTAAATCTTTATTTTCAAAAACCAGTAATGTAAAACTAAAAAGTGTTAAACTATTTTAACATTTGTGTACTACAAAACAAAAACAGGCCTTGAGAGTTGAATATAAATAATACCACTGGGCCCACGTATGATTTGTGATTTAGATAAAAATGACAACTCTATTTTAACAATTAAATCTAAATTTTTAACAATTACTGAATGTCATCTGCAACTTGGGTTAATATTCCGCTTAGCATGGCTACACCTTGCTCTGTGAAAGCATAAGGTAATGCTGATTTTGGCCGTTTGCTTTGCGATGTCATCACAATTTGTGATGACATATTTTCCTTCAAGGTTTCAATTTGATACTTTATATTTTCAAATTCAGTTTTTGTAAGTTGGAACATAAAATCTTTTGGGAATCGTTTAATGTTCCTTTTTACGGACTGGTTTAAAACTCTAGTTTCAACCTCGTACAATGAAGCCAGATCCATATCTATCATTACCCTTTCACCGCGAATTTCATAAATTCGGTTTTGTATTGTTTGTATTATTTGCATAATTATTATTGACTATAGTTCAATAATTTTAAAAGAAGTAGAGCTAAATTTTTCCTTGTTTTGAAATAATAAACTCAATCACTTCATCCAAAGCGATACCTGCTCTGTCACACGCATCCTGAATTTCTTCTCTTGATACATTTGCTGCAAATGATTTTTCTTTTAATCTTTTCTTTACTCCTTTTAGTTCCATGCCTTCATATCCACCCGGGCGCATCAATGAATAGGCATGAATTAATCCCGACAATTCATCAAAAGCATAAAGCATTTTATCCATTTTGGTTTCGGGTTCCACACCAAAATGATTGGGCCCATGTGACGCGATGGCATGAATGATTTCAGGATCAATATTTCTTTGTTCCAGTTCTTCAATAATTTTTTTACAATGCAGCTCAGGCCATTGATCCCAATCGGCATCATGAAGTAAACCAGCCATTTCCCATCGCCATTGACCGGTTTCATTAAGCAGTTCTTTTTCTGCGGCCCAGCATTTCATTAGATGCGCTACCTGCAACATGTGTGTACGCAATCTTTCATTGAGTACCCAATCTTTAAATAATTGCATTGCTTCTTCTTTTGAAAGAACATTTCCGCTGTTGGAAATGTCTCCGAAAGTTTTTCTGTTCAATAAAAGGCTCATTGGTTTTTATTTTAAAAATTATAATTTCCAGATAAAAATGTTAGCACTAAAACCAATCTTATCTGTCGTGTTTTTTTGTTTATTAAAATGAATATTATCAAAAATTATTTTTGCTTTTAATCCTGAATTGCCGGATATCAAAGTCATTTCTTCAAGAGGAACTGAATTATAATTATTATACCTGTTTTCCAAAGATTTTATAAGCGAAGAAATGTCAAATATTAATAGGGAATCATTTTCACTAAAAAGGGATAACTGTTTCTTTTTGAAATCAAAGCAAATAGAAACATTGTTTTTTCCCAAAAGATACGAATGGCAAGTTGAATCATCCTTTGTGAACTCATTTACATTGAAATCCTGAATAAAATAATCATATCCTTCAATACTTATCATATTATCAGTCTTACCGATAAAATAATTCACATACATGTTGTCACTTGCTTCTTCCTGTGTTTGGTAATCGGCTAAGTAACTGAGTTTCATCAGAGAATGAATCTTATTCACTTTTGTGTAAGTATAATCATTATCGTTTTCCTTTTTTAATGCTGAATCCAGGTTTTGTGCAAAAAAGGGCTGTAATGATTTGTAGCCATGAACATCTACTAAATAATTAATGATGGAACTGATTTGTTTGTGATCTTTAAAAGGAATGGTATCCTTTGCTTTTACTATTTTTCCCTGGGAGAGCATTGAGTATTTTTCGAGTAATGATTTTAAATGTTGCTTTTGATTTGACAAGGAAACACTAAAGGCTCCCCATGGCCCAAAAGAAGAAGCTAAAGCGAGTAGGCAAAGTGAAACAGGAATTAGTTTAATGTTCTTTGATTTTGAAAATAGAAAATAAATAGCGATAAATAATAACCATAGCGCAAGTACCAGTATAAAATAACGTTGCTCTGTAATTCCATAATCGCTAATTCTTCTTTTCACTGCAAGGAATAATAAAATAATTAAAGGGAATAATGCGAAATAAAAAAAACGGGAAAATATTAATATCCATTTATTGTTTTCATCATTACGAACCGGGTATATCAGCAGTAATGAAAATATACCACCGATTGAAAATCCTATAACCAGATAAGAAACCCAGCCAATGGGCCATTGTGCACTGAAAATGATTTTGGACATGTATGCGTACAGGATAACAAGATATACACTAATGAGAGGCAACAAAACATATTGCGTAAAAATTTTCAAACCTTTCGGGTAATCTTTTTTTAACTCAAGTTCTTCGAAGTTTGCAGGAAGGCCGGATAAAAAAAACCAGGTATTGAAAATCCCTGACAGAATTATCCAGAGATCTAAATATATTTTACTATCAATATTTGCATTGAACAATTTATCAATTGCTAAAACAGCCAATATTAATCCGAGATAAAGTACTACAGTATATAATGCGGCGGATAGAAACCTTAGGAAAATAATTTTGTTGTATTGCCAGAAGCCATTGATTTCGCCATTTGAAATAAATGGGATAAATGCAATTAGTAAATGTAAGATGAGCGTAAACAATAAAAATCGTGTAAAACTAATTGTCATAAACTGCGGCGGTAGAGAAAAATAATACATAATGATTATTGCGATTCCAGCTATTTGCACCAAAGCATTTGCTTTACTTTTTAATTTTCTTCGGTTGCAATAAATACTAATGCCAACAAATAACAACATGCCGAGGTAGCAACTCATTACAATATTCCAATAGTAATAATGTGAATTCATTAAATCGTAAGGCAAATGGGATATTGAAATGCAATAAAAAGCACCAACAATTGCTGAAATTATTGCAAGCGGAAATCTTTTAAAAGTGATTGTTGCATTTGTAAAAAGCGATTCGAGTGATGGTAATTTCATAATTGGTGTGTTGATTTTGGTGTATTAAAGGTGATGAATTTTTCTTAATTAAATTATTACTTCTATTAATATTAAATCTTCATAACAACTTAATAAAATTTGAAAGCTTCTTTATTCAAAAAAATCCCATTTCAAAAGATTTATTCTCCTCATCACTCACAAAATTCTTTCCTTTGCGTTTATGTCTTTATTCATTACATCCTTAAATTCCGGTAGCAATGGCAATTGTTATTATGTAGGAAACGGAACAGAAGCGATATTGGTAGATGCCGGTATTTCCTGCAGGGAAATAGAAAAGCGGATGAAGCGGCTCGGTTTGAATATTGATAAGGTAAAGGCCGTTTTTATTTCGCACGAACATTCAGATCATATCAAAGGCTTGCCGGTGTTGGTGAAAAAATATCAAATGCCGGTTTATATTACCCCTGCTACGATGCGTAATGGCCGGTTAAGTTTTGAAGATCAATTGGTGAAAACTTTCAATGCACATGAGCCGGTAGTTATCGAAGGATTGTCTGTTATCGCTTTTCCAAAATTTCATGATGCAACTGATCCCTTTAGTTTTGTGATTTCTTACAACAATATTTGTGTGGGTGTTTTTACTGATATTGGCACACCATGTCAGCATCTGATCAAATATTTTCAACAATGCCATGCCGCTTTCCTGGAATCTAATTATGATGAGGATATGCTTGAAAAAGGTAATTATCCCATCTATCTCAAAAACCGCATCCGTGGCGGATTGGGTCATTTGAGTAATAGGCAGGCGCTGGATATTTTTACTTCTCACAGGCCGCATTTTATGAGCCACCTTCTATTATCTCATCTATCAAAAAATAATAATTGCCCTGAGCTGGTGCAGCAATTATTTAATGCACATGCGGGAGATACAAATGTGATCATAGCATCCCGGTATGCGGAAACAGAAGTTTATCATATTCAAAAAAATGACACTCCCGAAGCGATTCCTGTTCGCCATCGGTCGGTATCAAAGCCTTTGCAATTGAGTTTATCTTTTTGATGATCTTAAAGACTGGCACACTATTTATTGATTTTAATTATAACTATTCTAAAATAAAATTTATGCCAGATAAAAATTCTTCAGAAGCTGATGATAATACCGGGAAAGAAAATGTGCCAATTGATAAAGATGAACACGTAAAAGAGGCTTATGAACAGGCAGAGAAAGATATTGAAAGAGACCATGATCAGGTTACAGATGAAGATAAAGACCTTGATGAAGGTGAGCTGGCAAGAAAAGAAGGCCATCCTTAAAGCAATCTCCTGAATTTAATTTTCCTGTTATTATTTCTCCAAATAATCACATTAGATATCAGTAACAAATATCCACTTCGTAATTTTGTTTTTAAATCAAACTATTGCAACGGCATAACCAGATCGTGAAATCGCTTTAAATTTTTTTCATGAATTTACCTTCTTCCCTGAGGGCGTTGAATTATAAAAATTTCAGATTGTACGTGGGTGGCCAGTCCATTTCGCTCATAGGCACATGGATGCAAAGGATTGCTGTGAGTTGGTTGATCTATACACTTACGCATTCTGCTTTTATGCTGGGGCTGGTGGCTTTTGCAGGGCAAATTCCGGTATTGCTTTTATCTCCTTATGCCGGTGCCTATGTAGACAGGCATAGCCGTTACCATACTTTATTAATTACACAAATTGCCTCAATGGTGCAGGCGGGTATTCTTGCTTTATTAGTACTCACGGGATATTATAATGTAACCATTATTATGATTTTAAGCATCATGCTTGGCATCATCAATGCGTTTGATACGCCTTCCCGGCAATCGTTGATGATTTTATTGGTAGAGGAAAAAAAAGATTTACAAAATGCCATTGCGCTTAATTCTTCAATGGTAACCCTGGCGAGGTTGGTAGGTCCGGCTGTAGCAGGAATTTTACTGAGCACCGTGGGAGAAGGTATTTGTTTCCTCATCAATTTTTTAAGTTTCATCGCGGTAATTTCTTCGCTTGTCTTCATGAAAATTACCATTCCAAAACGGGAGAAGAATATAGAACCCATCTGGCTGAATTTAATACAGGGATATACTTATTTGAAACGCAGCCCGGCATTAAGATCGGTAATCCTTTTAATGGCGCTTATCAGTTTATTGGTAATGCCATATACCACCTTATTTCCCATATATGCCAAAGCGATTTTTAATGGGAATGTTACCACTTTCAGTTGGCTCAATAGTATTTCAGGTTTGGGTGCTTTAATGGGCGCTGTATATTTAACCACTTTAAAAACCAATAAGAATTTATTGAGGATCATTGCTATTGCCGGCTTGTTATTAACGGTTAATCTTGTTCTTTTTTCCTACACCAGTTACTTTCCCCTTGCACTTTTTTTTATAATGTTAGCAGAAGGAGGTATGCTCATTTTAATATCTGCCAGTAACACTTATATACAAACCAATGTAGAGGAAAATATGAGAGGTCGGGTGATCAGTTATTTTGTGATGGCCTTCTCCGGAATGCAGCCAATAGGCAGCCTGCTGGTAGGTTTACTGGCACACGTAACGAATGCACCGTTTACTTTGCTTATGGAAGGAGTAGCCGGAATTGTAGCTGTATTATTGTTCATTCCATCATTCAAAAAAACAAGTAAACGGGCTGAAAGAAAAGCAAAGCGGCTTGATGCTTCAAGAATATAAATTGCCTTTTCAAAAAATAATTTTTATTAAATTATTTTGTATGGAAGAGAAAAATGAACTGTAAATAAAATGTTTTAATTTTATAAATTGGTTAAATAAGAATGACTACAATTAGTACAGAGGAACATAAGGATTCTTTACACCAATTAAAAATATTGATAAATAAATCCCAAAACTTTTAGATATTTTAGAAATTTAAAAATCAATTTATGAACCTTACATTTAAATTATTCGCAACCGGTTTAATAATTGCATCTGCTTTTGGTATGTCATGCAATAATTCTCAAAACAATCAAAAGGAAACAATGAATACAACTGATTCTACTACAGCAAACACATCTGTCAACATTAAAGAAGATTCTGTGAACTTTACTGTTGACGGGAAAAATTACGTGGGTTTTGTGGCATACAATGAAAATGTAAATGGTAAACGGCCCGGTATTTTGGTGGTACCTGAATGGTGGGGTTTCAATGATTATGCAAAAAGCAGGGCAAGGCAATTAGCGGGACTCGGTTACATCGCGATGGCGATAGATATGTATGGCGATGGAAAACAGGGCAATGACCCAAATGAAGCACAGGCGCTTGCTACACCATATTATAAGGATCCTGCTTTAGCCAAAACACATATTGATGTGGCCATCAATAAAATAAAAACTTTTCCGCAAACGGATACATCAAAAATTGGCGCAGTAGGATATTGCTTTGGTGGATTTGTAGTTTTAAATGCCGTCAAACTTGGTGCTGACCTGAAAGGTGTAGTAAGTTTTCATGGAGGACTTACCGGCGTGGCGCCAAATAAAGATTTGTTGAAAGCAAAAATCCTTGTATGCCATGGAGGTGCCGATGTATTTGAAAATCCCCATGTAGCAGAATTTAAAAAGCAAATGGATTCTGTAGGGGCAGACTATACTTTTAAAGTCTACCCTGATGCT
Organism: Hanamia sp.; assembly: GCA_036565505.1. GTDB lineage: Bacteria > Bacteroidota > Bacteroidia > Chitinophagales > Chitinophagaceae > Ginsengibacter. The sequence continues at coordinate 7,746 of DATCMY010000011.1, read as the reverse complement.
ACGCATGCATTTACCAATCCTGCTTCTACTGAAAATGGTAAAAAATTCAATATGCCGATTGCATACAATGCAGCTGCAGACAGTGCTTCGTGGAATGACATGAAAGAGTTTTTTAAAAAATTATTTTAGAATGGCATGATAGAAGCAGGTAGAATATTTGAAGAAAAATAAAATTTACAAAAAATATTTTTGATCAAATGCCGGAGAATGAAAAAAATATTCTTTTTTCTCCCTAAAAAAATAGGGGGAGAAAGACAGAAAAAAAATAAATAAAAACGCGGGTAAAATTATTTTTACCCGCGTTTTTATTTACATAATTATAATACAGAAATTTATTTTTTTCTTTTGCAATGAAAATAATTGATGCATTGGTAAAATTTTTTTATTGGAAAGTTTTTTTATTGTATTTCCCTTTCACCCGCCAGGACAGGATATCAGAAAACTGATAAACCTGAAATAATTTTATTTTTAATTAATTTACACCCGATAACAAATAAAATGGGAAAGCACTTAAGCAACCAAAAAAAAATAAAGGACAGGGCAATTGTTGAACCTTTAATTTCTATGCTTAATAATTTTCACACACTGGATGAAAAAGTGATCCGGTATTTGTGTGAAAATATTGCCCCTGTTTCTTTTAAAAGAGGTACGAGGCTGCAGGAGGCGGGCACCCATTGCGAGTACATTTATTTTATAAAAAAGGGAGTGCTGAGGGGATTTATACTGCAAGGGCACAAAGAGGTTACTACCTGGATTTCGGCAGACAATGAGCTGGTAACTTCTATATCCAGCCTCGATCTTGAACTACCTGCCTTTGAAAATATACAAGCGATTGAAAATTGTGAATTATTGTCCATATCCATTGAAGCTATGAATAATCTTTACCTGCAATTCACGGATTTTAATATCGTAGGAAGAAAGTTATTACAACAATATTACCGTGATGCTGAAAAAAGAGCTTATATAGTGAGGCTCAATAATGCTCAAACCAAGTACAAATTTTTTATTGAAAACTATAGCCACCTTGCTAATCGTATACAGTTGCTTTATATCGCCTCTTTCCTGGGTATTACCCTGGAAACCCTCAGCAGGGTAAGAAAAAAACTTTCTTCTACTTCTATTAATCCTGAAGGAAATACATCTTTAAAAACAGGGTAAGGTCAGAACTTTTTATCCGAAGATGTATTAAGCGTTAATAAAAACACCGATTCTTTAATTGCCGCAACACTATGTGCTAATCCCTTATGCAATGTTATCATTTGTCCTTTTTTCAGTGCTACAGGTTGTTCATCCGTGATAAAATTAATTTCTCCTTCAAGTACCTGAACACAGATAATGCCATCATTTGTATGCTTTTTCATTAAAGTGTCTTCATGCAGGGCAACCAGTACAATGCGCATTCCGTTTGTTTTATAAAGAGTCATGGCATTCCGGTCTCCATTTTTCCAGGCTGGTTCACTTCTTAACCGTTTTGTATTTTCCTTAATATCAATAATTACTAATGGGGCATCTATCAGCCGCCTACCTTCGGGCCTTAGGTCAGTTGATTCATTATATTTTACTTTCATGTTCTCCTGTTTATTGTTTAAATAATAATTTCCCAATTAGTTAAAGCAATCATTTTTTAGTGTTTTTCTATAGGATTTGAGGATACTTTTTAAATAAATTTTCTGTAAATAAATTTTTTCATAAGATCAATGCAAATCTCCCCAACAAAAATTGCTCCTGTTTTTAAATAAATGAGTGCCTCGCTTTTTATTCGATTAAATAGGAATGAATTTTAAAGCATTCTTTCTTTTACTTTTGTCAATATAAATTCAAAATAACTTAAAGTATGTTTTATACGGCATGTACTTTGAGGTATTGTAAAAACTAAATTTTTAAATAAAACAAAAAAATGGAATCAGTAGAGCAATTAGGAATTAATACCGTTCGTGTACTATCTGCAGATGCAGTTCAAAAAGCTAACTCAGGGCATCCCGGCACACCTATGGGGCTTGCGCCTATCGGGCATGTACTTTGGGCAAATACTATGAATTATAATCCACAGGATCCGGAATGGCCCAATCGTGACCGTTTCATTTTGTCGTGTGGCCATGCATGTATGTTACAATATAGCTTTTTGTATTTAACAGGATACGATCTCAGCATGGATGATATTAAAAACTTCAGGCAATTGCATAGTAAAACTGCCGGCCATCCTGAATATGGATTGTTAGAGGGAATAGAAGTTACTACCGGTCCATTAGGGCAAGGATTTGCAAATGGAGTGGGCATGGGTATTGGACAACAATATCTTGCTTCACGCTATAACAAGCCCGACTTTAAATTATTTGATTATTCTATTTATGCAATCTGCAGCGATGGTGATATTATGGAAGGCGTTGCTTCAGAAGCTGCTTCGCTAGCAGGACATTTGAAATTGGGCCATCTTATTTATTTATATGATGATAACAAGATTACTATTGAAGGAGATACTTCTCTTGCATTTAATGAAGATGTTACTGAACGTTTTCAGGGTTATGGATGGCATGTACAATCCGTTGCGGATGGCAACGATATTGAAGCAATTGCCGCAGCCATTGCAATAGCCAAAAAAGAAACCAGCCGCCCCTCTCTTATAAAAGTGCGCACTCATATTGGTTTTGGTAGTCCTAATAAAGTGGACACTGCGGCCGCACATGGATCTCCATTAGGAAAAGATGAAGTGAGATTGGTAAAAGAAAATTTTGGATTTGATCCTGATAAAAGTTTTGTAGTGGCTGATGAAGTGCTAAATTTTTACCGGGATAAAGGAAAAGCGGGAATACAAAAAGAAAATGAATGGAATAATTTGTATAATAAATACAAAGAAAAATATCCTGCAGAAGCTGCGGAATACGAATTATTCAAAAGTGGAAAATTGCCGGAAGGATGGAAAGATAATTTACCGGTTTTTAAACCAACCGAAAAAGGAATCGCTACAAGAAAGGCTTCCGGAAAAACGCTGAATGCCATAGCCGCGAAATTGCCGATGTTGCTTGGTGGCTCTGCGGATCTTTCGCCTTCTACCGATACCAATTTAAATGATTTTCAATCGTTCACCAATGAAAACCATAGTGGAAGAAATTTCCATTTTGGTATTCGGGAACACTCAATGGGTGCGGTTTTAAACGGAATGGCCTTAACCAAAGGTTTAATCCCTTATGGCGCTACTTTCCTTATATTTTCTGATTATATGCGCCCACCGGTACGGTTGGCCGCCATCATGAAAATTCGCCCGATTTTTATTTACACACATGATAGTATTGCGCTGGGAGAAGATGGAACCACGCATCAGCCGGTTGAGCAATTGATTGGGTTAAGATCTGTCCCCAATTTGACAGTAATTCGCCCCGCAGATGCCAATGAAACTGTACAGGCATGGCGGGTAACACTGGAACATTCAGGTGGACCGGTTGCATTGATTTTAACCCGCCAGGAATTGCCAGAAATTGATCAGGATCATTATGGAAAAGCTACTGGTGTTGAACAAGGCGCTTATATTTTATCGGATAGTGAAAATGAACCCCAATTAATTTTAATGGGAAGCGGAAGCGAGGTGCATCTTTTATTGAAGGCACAGGAACAATTGAAACAGGAATCTATTCATGCACGAGTGGTAAGTTTTCCAAGTTGGGAATTATTCGATAAGCAAAGTGATGAATACAAACAAAAAGTGTTACCAAAAAATATCCGCAAACGCATAGCGGTAGAGGCCGGATCGCCAATAGGCTGGTGTAAATATGTAACCGATGAAGGAGATGTAATTGGTGTTTCAACATTTGGTGAATCTGCCCCGGGTGAGGTAATTATGAAAGAATATGGGTTTTCTGTTGAAAATATAATTGCAAAAGCAAAAGCAATATTACCATAAATAAAAATTGATTTTTAATTTTTTAAAAATGAAAAAATGAAAAAAATATTAATTGGAGTTGATTATGCCGCTACTGCCCAAAAAATAGCCGAAGAAGGTTATGCACTTGCAAAGTCAATGGGCGCACAGGTTATTTTGCTGCATGTAATTTCAGATTATGTGTATTATTCCTCGCTTGATTATTCACCTATATTGGGGTATGATAGCTTTAGTAATTTAGGTGCACTGCAAGCCAATACAGTTGAGGAATTAAAGGTTGCTGCACAAAAATACCTGGATGTTACCAAACAGCACCTGGGCGATGAAACTATTCAAACAGTTGTAAAAGAAGGTGATTTTGGCGAAGCCATTTTAGAAGCAGCGTTGGAATTAAAGGCTGATATAATTGTGATGGGAACTCACGGACGGCGCGGGTTAGATAAAATATTAATGGGAAGCGTAGCCGAAAAAGTATTGCGTCATAGCCTGGTGCCGTTATTTATAATTCCTACCAAAGAGGAAGAAGAAAAGAAATAAGGAATAAGTATTTGTAATGCAAAATGGAAAAGAATATAAATTCTAAAACCTTTTTTTATGAATCATTATTGTAAGAAAATGCAGCCTTTGCTGTTATAAGGGTTTCGAAAAACCGCCTGTTAGTTTTTTAATTATTTCATTATGGAAGATTATCCAAACGAAGAGCATGTGGTGCAAATTCTGTCAACGGAAAATGTAACGCATAACGTAAAGCATTTTAAATTAAGTAAACCAGATTCGTATCATTTTACGCCTGGGCAGGCTACAGACATTGTCATTAATTTACCGGGATGGAAAGAAGAAAGAAGGCCCCTTACTTTTACCAGCCTTAACGATTGGGATTATCTTGAATTCACCATTAAAATTTATGATGATCACGATGGAGTTACTAATCAATTAGGAAAATTAAAGGCAGGCGATGAACTGATTTTGCATGATGTATGGGGCGCCATTCAATACAAAGGAGAAGGTGTTTTTATTGCAGGGGGAGCAGGGGTTACACCGTTCATTGCCATTTTAAGGCAATTGAATAAAGATGGGAAATTGGGTAATAATAAATTGATTTTTTCCAACAAAACATCAAAGGATATTATTCTAAAAGAAGAATTTGAAAAAATGCTGGGCGATAATTTTATCAATACGCTTACACAGGAAAAAACAGAAATTTATGACAACAGGAAAATAGATGAAAGTTATTTGAAAGAAAAAATAAACGACTTCTCTCAATATTTCTATATCTGCGGCCCGGACGCTATGATAGAAAGCGTGAGCAAAGATTTGCAAAAGTTGGGTGTGCATGAAAGCAAAATTGTGATAGAGCAATTTTAATTGGATTTAGAAAAATCAATCTTGTATTAATTTCATCAGGAATTTGGAATCAACCGGATATGTAATTGAATTAATTATTCAAATTGTTTGTCTTTATGAAAATTGTTGTATTAGATGCATACGCCTTGAATCCCGGGGATTTAAATTGGGAATCTTTGAAACAGATTGGTAAAACAGAGATTTATGAACGGTCAACAATATTGGAAACTCCTGGTCGTATTGCAGATGCGGATATTGTACTTACTAATAAGGTATTAATAACAGAAGATGTTATTGGAAAAGCTTCTAACCTGAAATATATTGGCGTAATGGCTACCGGGTATAATGTAGTTGATACAGTAGCTGCCGGTAAACGCCATATAGTTGTGACAAACGTGCCCTCTTATAGTACAGCGTCGGTGGCGCAACTTACTTTCGCAATTATCCTGGAATTGATTACTCATGTAGCACAATATGCGCAAAGTGTAAGCAATGGCGATTGGGTTCAGAGTAAGGATTTTAGTTATCAAATAAAAACTATGATAGAATTGCAGAATAAAACTTTGGGTATTGTTGGTTTTGGGAAAATAGGGCAGGCAGTGGCTAAAATAGCGCTGGCTTTTGGCATGCAGGTAATAGCCTCACATAAACACCCCGAACGTGATCAGATGGAGGGAATTCGGTTTGTTAATGAAGACAACTGTTTTCAGCAATCGGATATCATAAGTTTACATTGCCCGCTCAATGATCAAAATAAAAATTTTGTAAACCGGCGGTTATTGGAAAAGATGAAATCATCTGCTTTATTGATCAATACCAGCAGGGGCGGCCTTATCAATGAACAAGACCTTGGCTGGGCACTCAATAGCAGCCGCATTGCAGGAGCAGGTTTGGATGTATTATCCACGGAACCTCCTTTGGAAAATAACCCATTGCTCCATGCAAAAAATTGCCTGATAACCCCACATATCGGATGGGCAACTTACGAAGCACGTTCCCGGCTTATGCAAGAGGTAGTAAAAAATGTGCTAGCCTTCCTTGAGGGAACTCCGGTGAATGTTGTTAGCTGATTTTTGAGAATCTTCAAAAATTTATTAATTGGATTTGCTCGCCATCAGGTTAAAGGTTGTTACTTACTAAATGATTCGAAACAGATGAACTAACCATTTGAATAATTTTTTTTATTTTGACTACTATCCTTGTCCGATTTTTCATTCGGTCGCTAACGAATACTTACCTTCGGCACCGGCAATAAAATACTATTTTTATCAAATGAATAAATCCGGCTTTTGTAATATCAATCCCTGTTCGGGTTTATATACAGACATGTACGAATTGGCAATGGCACAGGCGTATTATAAACAAAACAGCCATAACATTTCCTCTTGTTTCGATTATTTTTTCAGGAAGTTGCCTTTTGATGGCGGCTATGTAATTTTTTGCGGGCTTGGCGATCTCTTGCAGGTAATCGAAAATCTGAATTTTAGTAAAGAGGAAATAACCTGGTTACATCAACAGGGAATGGATGCGCAATTTCTTTCATGGTTAAAAAATTTTCATTTTACCGGAACTGTTTATTCAATGAAAGAGGGTGAGGTAGTGTTTCCAACCGAGCCCTTGCTAAGGGTAGAAGGCAATCTGGTTGAAGTTCAATTGATAGAAACTTTATTATTAAACTATCTTAATTTTCAATCATTAATAGCTACAAAAGCTGCCAGAATGCGTTACGTTGCGGGCGATCGCCATTTAAGTGAATTTGGACTTAGAAGAGCCCAGGCCTTGGGTGGTATTTATGCAAGCAAGGCCGCTTTTGCTGGTGGATTTAACAGTACTTCCAATGCATATGCCGCAAAAAAGTATGATATTAAAGTAGTAGGTACGATGGCCCATTCATTTATTCAGAGCTATGATGATGAACTTACTGCTTTCAGAAAATTTGCTGAAGCACATCCTGATAATTGCACCTTGCTGGCTGATACTTACAACACACTTAAAAGTGGTATTCCAAATGCCATAACAGTGGCAAAAGAGATGGAAATAAAAGGGCAACGCCTGCAGGCTGTCAGATTAGATAGCGGCGACCTGGCTTACCTTTCTAAAAAAGCAAGGCAAATGTTGGACAATGCCGGTTTGGATTATGTACAAATTGTTGCTTCCAATCAATTAGATGAATACCTCATAAAAAGCCTTATTGAACAAAATGCCCCGATTGATATCTTTGGCGTAGGAACAAGCATTGCAACCGGGCAGCCGAGTGGTGCGCTGGATGGGGTTTATAAGTTATGCGAAGTAAACGGGCAACCGCGGATAAAACTTTCAGAAAATATAGAAAAGATCACACTTCCGGGCATTAAACAGGTATATCGATATAGGGATGAAAATGGTTTTTTTACCGGTGACGCCATTGCAGGTTCGGATGATAAAATTCCGGAAAAAATGATCCATCCTTTTGATCCTGAAAAAAGTATGGAGCTTGATATCACAAAAGCCACACCTTTGCTGCATAAAGTAATGGAGAATGGAAAAAT
>DATCMY010000010.1:0-8769 GCA_036565505.1 Hanamia sp. | reverse complement strand
TTAAAAAATATTTGTCAGGTAGAACATACCAGGCATCGCAGTGTTGCAGGATTTATTTTAAACATCCTGAGTGCTATTGCAGCCTACTCCTTCTTTCCTAAAAAACCTTCTATTAAAAAAGATATTGAAGAAACTAATCCTGCACTTATTGCTTTATTAAATCAACCAAAATTAATCGCTGCTTAACCCGAACTCAGGTTGTTAATAATGGAAAGTCAACTGCCTTGCTTACTACCATTAGCGGTTATAACAAAGCAGTAAGTATTGTAGCTGTTACCAACAGCGAAGATTATATACCTGCCATACAACAACTTTTAGAATCGGTTGAAATGAAAAAGCCCTCAACAGATAATCCGGTTCAGCAGCAAACTACACAATCAAATAATCAACCAACAGATAAAAATATGTTTGCCTTCACCACTACTAATTTTGATGACGGATGGACAAGCACCGTACAGGAAGATTGGGTGCAGGTAACGAAAGGGAATATCAAAGTATTAATTCATTACCCAAATAAACAAGCAGATGCCTATAATTCAGTACTGATGGATGGATTAAAAAATGCCTGGAATATTTTGGTTGCGCCGAAATACAGTACAGCAGGCAACTTTGAATTTAAGCCGATTACCGGCTGGCAATCTATTGAATTTGCAGAAGCAGATGCCGTTGAAAAAACCACAGGCAAAACAGTTCATGTTGTATTGTTTAAAATAAATTATTCTAATGGCAATGGAAAATATTTAGAGTTTATAACTCCCGATAAAAATTCTTTCGAACAGGAATTTGGCGCTTATCATGAAACATCTTATGGCTGGGAAAAAATGGAGAATATGGCCACTTACAACAAGTTTGCGGTAGCCGCTGCTGACCTTCAGGGTAAATGGACAAACAATTTTTCCGGAGCCATTCAATATGTAAATGCAACTACCGGTTTTGATGCCGGTATGGACACACATGCCTCTAATGAAAATTTTCAATTTATGGCTGGTAATAATTATAATTGGGACTTAGGTGTGGCCAGTGGACAGGTTGGAAACATTAAATTTCAAAGCAGGAAATCAAGTGGTAAATTCTCTTTGATTGGCAACTGGCAGGTAAGCTTTTCAGATATTGAAGGAAAACCCCGTACTTACGATGCTTATTTCTCCTGTATAAAAGGTTTGCGGATTTTATGGATTGATAACAGAGCCTTTGGCCGCATAGAGTAATCTAATTTTAGACTCATTCTTTAAAAGTGAATGAGTTTAACGAAATACTCAATGAAAGGATTTTATCTTTTATTATTTTGATGTAACGGCATCTTTTTCATACGGGCCTTTGAATGCCATCGTGTTTATACTGAAATGACGGGTATTGATATTTGAAATTCTGAACAAATTCTTAAGCCTGGTTGCAGATTGTTCAAACGCCTTTCCATCTTGTTTATCAAAATCATTTAGCACCAGTCCATTCGCTTCATTCATCATTAACTGAGGATCATCAAGGTAATAATAAAGCACAGCAAGGTTATAATAACTTGCATACCTTATTTTACGGTCGTGCCTGCTGGATGAGGTATAGTTTTTTTTGACACTTTCAAAATATTGAATCACCGGCTCTAACTCTTTGCGGGCACCTGCAATAGAGCTGTCTGCATTCATCGCAAATAAAACTTCACTTAACTGCTGTATCGCCTGCCTGTTGGCAGTATATTCAGGATCTTTCCGGCTGCCAATTACCCACACATAATCATTTGCTGTTACTTCTTTAAAACCAAAATCATCATTAAGGCGGTCGCTAAGGAAATGCATCGCCCTGTTTACGCAACTTTGGTATAAATTATTGGTGATGGTTAAAGCATTTAATGAAAAATAGCCCTCCGCCAGTGCTTTGATACTGAACTCGGGGCTATTGTATACTTGTTTATAACCGCGGTCGGCAAGTACCTCATCCATTACATGCATCCCTTTATAATCGCTGATGCTGGCTGTGGCGGCAAAAGTATATACTACTTCCTGGTAGTATAGAATCCTGGTGCCTGTTACCTGCCCTAATCTGTTTGTTATATTTTCTATACGTTGTTTTACTGAAATGTTTTCCGGGAGCATGTCTTCCAGTCTTACGTTTATGGTAAGATGGCCATTGTTATCCAATTTTCTCCATCCCTCCAGCACCACAGAATTTTCCGGTGCCATCTCCCTGAGAAATGGCCTCATCAATTTAGTGCCTTCCACTTCCACATTATAAGTCCTGTAAGTGCTATCCAGGCGTATTTGTGGAAGAGACCTGTATTGAACTGTAAAATGGTAACGATCAAGATCTACTCTTTTTTGGGCCGACATTATAATTGGAACCAACAAGAGCAGCACTAAGGAACCTGGTTTCATAGTTGGGTATTAATATTTTATAAACGATAAGTCTCCATAAATATTTTATGCTGCAAAGGATTGAACCAATATTTCAGGTGCTTTGATTAATTTAGTATCCTCATTATTACAATGCACTATCCAAAGTCATATTATTTCTTCGTTCTTTTGTTGGTGTTGCCAATAGTATTGCTGCATACTACCGGCTGCCAGAAAGATTATAGTTATGAAGGAGGTGATACTACCGCAATAATCGGCGATTCAACAGTACCTCCTCCTCTCACAGAGTTTCCAAATTGTTCATCATGTAAGGTTACTGATGAACTGACACTGGCAAAATGGAATTTCAAAACAGGCAATTCTTATTTATGCGGAGGAGTTGATAAATCAGGTTTTATCGGGGTAAATAAAACCTTTACTTTCTTTGGCCCGTCTGCCTGTTCAATTGATACTGGTTTGGTAATGACAGTATATCTTCCCATAGCATTAGACCAGGACAGGTTTAACATCATTACCAACAGGGCCGCCTTTTATTATTACGATAATAATGCTCCAAAAGATATATTTATCAGCCAGGCAACAGCGCTGTTTACGGTAAACCTCCAAAGCTTTATTTATGCTACAGGTATTGCTACCGGCACATTCAACGGTACCGTTTTTAAACCAAATGGCGATACGGCTTATATTGCTGATGGAAAATTTAAAGTAAAGCTCAGGTAGTGAACTATTCTGCATTTCAACCCATCTTATTTGTAGCCCGCACTTACTCATTATATGAATAAATTATGATTGAGAAATGGCAGTTGACATCTGCCGGGAAGCAGGAAATACCTTTTTTTAAAAAATAAAATTAAAATTTTAACTTATCTTCTATTTATAATATATTAGCGTATTATTCATTTAATTAAACACTTTTTATGAAAAAATTTTATCTATTCTTTTGTGTTTTATTAGTTGCTTCTCAAATCAGTTTTGCTCAAAAAGGCAACAATCAAATCGGCATAGGTCCCGAAGTGGATTTTCCTATGGGAACATTTGGAGATGCTTACAAAGTTGGTTTTGGAGGTACTGTAAAAGGTTTATTAGGCGTAGGCCAATCAGGACAAATTACGCTTACATTAGGTTATTCAACCTTTAAAGGCAAAAGCGGAACTACCGGTGGTTACAGCTATGCCGGCCAAACTTACAATATCATTCCTTATTTACTTGGCTACCGTAATAATTTTAAAGCGTTCTATATAGAACCACAATTAGGATTTGCCAGTTACACCACAAAAGTAACCGGGTTTAAGGAAACAGAAACAAGATTTACTTATGCTCTTGGGGCAGGGTATAATATTCATTCATTTGATCTTGGGCTGCGTTTTCAAAGCCATGAAGGATCAAGTTTTTTGGGTGCACGGATAGCCTATACAATTAATCTAAAAAAATAAAGCAGCCCTGAAAATTTGAATAGTTCATAAATAAATTACAAGTCCCCGTTCTAAAGCGGGGACTTGTAATTTATAGACAATAATTGCAACAGTTATTTTGAAATTTATTTAAAACGCAAAGGCTTACTATGCGTTGCTTTACTTAATCCTTCAGGCCCAGGTATTTTTTTACTTCATTATAATCCTTCCAGTTAATAGCAGCACTTCTTCCGGTAGATACGCCTCCGGGAATAAGAATATATCTGAATTGAAAATAATGATAATTATTAAGGATAAAAGAGCTTATATCATAATTAGAAATTATTGTAATTGCCTGGGTTGAGAAATAGGGATTTATGAGAAGCTGAACTTTATGAGTGGAGTCCGAAAAAAGAAAAGGCTCATTACTGGGTAATGGCAACACAAACTGTCCACCGGTAGAGTCGCTTCCGGCATTGAAATATACTTTTATATCTCCCTTGTTTAAGATAGAATCAGTCAGCTTTGCAGCAGCAATTTGTGCATACCAATTCGTATCAGAAGGGGTACCCGTGTTTTGTTGAAATGTCACATTCAGCCAGGGTGAATAAATCACATTCGCTGTACCTGTAGCACCGGCTGCTCCTGTAGCTCCGGCAGCTCCGGCGGTACCCTGAGCTCCTGTTGGTCCTGCCGGGCCCGCTGGCCCTGTCGGTCCTTCCTTGGAACAGGATGCGATTATTAAAGTAATAGCTACAAATAAAATAAAAGGAATGGAGAGGAATTTTTGTTTCATTAGTCTTAGTTTAATAAATTATTATTGAAGATGGGTTACTAATTGAAATTAAAGATAATTATATAAAACCTTAATCTTGTTTAATTAAAATTAATTTTTTTACAGGCTTCAGATCATATTTTTACTTCGGAAAATATTTTTACATTTCAATGGCATTTCTCCACTTACACGATTAAATACAAGGCTGGTTTCCGTGCCGCCGCAAACGAGATTATTACATAAATTTCTGAAACAGGCAGCCAATGCAAAGTTTAGCAAGGAATTTGCATTATAAAGGCAGCCGCATCTTTTCAGCGGATAATATTAAAAAGAATTATAGCTATGAAAACATTTATTGTATCTCTTTCTGCCCTGTTATTATGTACTGTTGCCTCGGCTCAGTTAAAAACAACAACCAAATGCCCTACTTTCGACATTGACATACTTGATGGAATAGTAAACGGCAACATACTTCCAACTTCCACGGTAGGACAGATCAAACTTAATTTGCCCTGCTTTACCAGTTTTGAAGAAGAAGGCACTTCGGCCAAATGCGGCGCCGGGGTTTTTTATAAAGACAAGGATATTTATTTCTATACCACCCGTGATTATATAGAAATAGGCCCTGCTTTTAAAGGCAAGCTTAGCATTCCGCTGATGGGAGCGCCACGAAATGGTTTATTTAAATGGCTGGGCGCACCGCAAATAAAAGAGGCGGGCTGGGAGGCTTTTCAAACAGCCTATGGCATATTGATCCTGTACTATAATAAAGCAGCTAAAGTAAATAAGATACAGTTCAGCACCAAGCAGGCGGGTAATATCCAGCTTTGTGAATGATCCCGGGCTAAACTATTTTAACGCTAACGAATGCTTGCAGTTTGCAGCAAGGCATTTCCGCCATCATTTAAGACAAAGGAAAAGAATAGACGAGTTTTTAAAAATTATTACGCATTAAATTTCCCAGGCTTTAGAATTTCCAAATCCATTATTTATAATAAGGCATGTGAGTGTCGGCGAAAGATTTTTCTGCATCGTTCCATTTATTTTCTGCATCAGTTCTTTCGCTGTTCATTTTTTTATTTATATTATTATAGGTATCAGTGGCTTTATTAATTTCTTTAACACCATCGTTAAATGCGTCCACATCTTTTTTAGTGCGGTCACTTCCTGATTTTGCATCAAATGATTTTTTTATTTTCTCAAAGTTTTCTTTTTTAAGAAAATAATCCATTTGCTTAGGCATATCATTTTCTGCCATGTTTTTATAAAATTTTAAAATCTCTTTGCAGGTCAGCGCCATTGCCGGATCACCCTCAAAATTTTTTAAAGAATCAAGCCCTGTAAGTCCTTCTGTGGCAAAACGAATCAATGAATTGCGTCCCTGTTCTGCTTCTGTTATCTTGCCTGCATTCAATGCTTTTACAATTTCACCATCTTCCCAGTAACATTTAAAATAAATAAGGTACAGTTGGTTTCTATAATGATTTAGCTTACTGGATTCATCCAGCTTTTCAGTTAGATCATTTTTTGATTCAATAAGGTTTACATTATATTTTTGAGCAAATGCATGGGTGGCTTCTTCCATTTTATCGTTAGCCTCATGTATTTTTTCGGTTGTTTTTTCCTGTAATAAAATATAGGCCTGCATCTCATCAAAAGATTGTTCAGCTATATCTTCAAGATTTAAAATTTTTGCATAATCATCATTAAAAACATTGTAACAGAATTTTATATAATCAATGCTGCTTTGCCTTAAACTGTTATCGTTGCCTTTGTATACGGGCAGGTCAATTGTTTTAAAACGGCTGTTTTCAATACTTTCCAACGCCTGTTGCCGCATCTTATCAATTTTCCTGGCCCTTCGTACATGTGCAGTAGCGCTCATGTATGCCATGTATTTTTGATTCATCTCTGTTTGTGCATTGCTGATAGCAGTCATGTAGTCACCGGGATTGGAAAGATCCTGTGCGTAGGAAGTTTTAGCAATTGATGTAAGAATAATTAATACAAGAAAAAATAGTTTTTGTTTCATAATAAGTTTTGGTAGTGTTATAAAATATGAACTTAATAAATTATTTTATCATGAGCAACATCATATCGTATGCTATCTCAAGATAAGGGTCTTTCCTTAAAAATTTTGTCCACTGTTCGTTCATCGCTTTCAAATTATCGTTAACCTTTAATTGTTCTTTTTCAAATGAATTATTTTCAACAGTGTAAGGAGAATCTCCTGTTTTTACTGAAGCCGTATCCATATCTTCTTTTGCTGCTTTTTTTTCTTCTTCAATTATGTCCGATAATTTTAAGCTCACTTCTTTATTTGCATCTTCGGCTTTTACAAATTGAATATAATTTTTTAATTGCTGAAAATAAGAAGAAGCATTTATTTTTTGTTGGGCAAGTGCTTTTAAATTATCAATATTTATTACCGGATAAGGCTTAAAATATTTGTTGGCTTCTACCGCCGGTGAAATAAGTACATAAGGATTATCAGATTCACGCTCAGCATGTGCTTCAAGCATATCAGGCAATACAACGTCAGGCTGTACCCCATTTGCCTGGGCTGTAGTTCCGTTTACACGATACAATTTTGAAACAGTTACTTTAAAATAACTATCGGTTTTTATTTTACTGAAATCTTTATCTGTATCAATCGTAGTATCCATAGGCAATACAACCTGTGCTGTGGCTTTACCATACGTGGGTGTACCCACAATTACTGCCCGGTGATAATCCTGTAAAGTGCCCGCAACCATTTCTGAAGCAGAGGCCGTGTAGCCATTAACCATCAGCATTAATGGCCCATCATAAATTGTTCCGCGGTTACCATCTTTTAAAGTATAAATTTTTGCATCTCTTCCTTTGTACATTCCTACAGGTCCAAAGTCTATAAAAATTCCTGACAACTCAATGGCTTCCTGCATGGAACCACCACCATTATACCGCAGGTCAATTATCAGGCCTTCAATATTTTCTTTTTTTAATTTTAAGATTTCTTTTGCTACATCATTTGCACAACCATTTACTCCCGTACTTTCATTTTCCCAATCCTGGTAAAATGAAGGCAAAGAAATAAAACCAATTATTTTGCTGCCTTTCAATAAAAAACTTTTCACTTTATTTTGATCATCATCCTCTTCCATTTTTTCTTTTAGTAATATAACGGCACGTTCGGTACCATCAGGTTTTTTTATTTTAAAAGTTGCTTTATCATGATTGCTCATTTCCAACACATCGTACAATTGTTTTAAACCGCCGGAGCTTACATCTATCGGTTGCTTATCTTCCCATTGTATAGATAAAAATTTATCTCCCTTATTCATCTGGCCACTTTTAAATGCGGGGCTTCCGGGCATAATACTTTCAATTTTTACAGAGCCGTCATCATCTTCCTTACACCTGAAGCCAAATACCATTTGTTGCTGGCCCAGTTCACTTTCAAAATCTTCTTTCTCAGTTAATGGGAAATAGGCTGAATGCGGATCGTAACAAACTGCAATAGCTTTGCAATATTCATCGCCAACGGCCTTTTCAATTCCTCCGGCGCTTTGTAAAATAATATTGATAGAATGTTTAAAACCCTCTTGCGCCTTATGTCTTGCAATAGGTTCAATACTATCAACATATTTTTTTTGCTGCGATGAATTTAATTTGATTAGCTCATCGTCTTCTGTAATAATATCCAATGCATCGGATTTTAAAAACTTATACAATTTAATACGCAATGCTTTTTCATTTGCAGGATAGGAAGTATCCTCTGCCCCAGATATTTTTTCATTTAATGAAAAGTTGAAAGGAATTTTACAAATGTTATCAATCATTGTATCGGCTTTGGAAATGCGGTCACCAAAAATTTTTGTAACGGCAGATAAGAATGTTGACTGTTTGTTTTTTATTTCATCATCAAGGTCAAACTTAAATTTTGATAATGCTTTAATATCTTCTACGGTAAAAAATATTTTATCCTCATCCAGTTGTTTCAGAAACTGGGTAAAAATGTTTGAAGAAAATGCATCGTTTAAAGGCCTGGGCTGCACATGAAATTTCTCAGCCATTCTTGTAATGATATAAGCATTTTTTATAGCCGTATTTAGTTGTTGTGCATTTGCAAAAAATAGCGAATGCAAGAGAAACAAGATAAGCAGAGGTCTCCTTAAAAAGTTAGTGTGGTTAAGCATGCTACCCGAAAATAAATATTTTATCGGAATTAAGGGTAGATGATTGAAAGTTTTCTTTAAAAAAATGACCAGGTTAAGTT
>DATCMY010000009.1:0-4109 GCA_036565505.1 Hanamia sp. | reverse complement strand
TGGTTAGTATGGGGCGAGTATAAATACAAGCATCCTGATGGGTTTTCCTATACCCAGTTTTGCAGTTATTACCGCCGCTGGCAAGCCCAGCAAGGTGCCAGTGGGCACTTTGACCATATTGCCGGAGATAAGGCGTATATGTTTAGCCGAATGTTATCGACCATCGTTCCCGAATAGGTAAAATTGTCTACCGGCACAAATTGAATTTCTGCAAAATCATTGGTTCGCGGCGTTATATCAATGAGCTCACCAATCGGCGATTGCCAAACCGCGTGCATTTCCCCCTCGCATATATAGTTACTATACCAAATAGCCCATCCGTAAATTGCTTTTCCGCCATCGCGTTTTACTTTATCTGAAACATTATAATAACAATTATTAATTTTCGTGCCTGATTCAACCTGAACACGTATATTTCTAAGTTGATGATCCGAATTAATTAGCTTCAGTAACTCGACTATAAATTTATTTTTCTGAATGGAGCTTATTTTAAAAGGTGTATTACTCATGCTTAATTGTAGTGATGTTTTTTTTTAAATATTAAGAGCCTGTTTAAATTTGTTATTGGAAATTTATTATAGCTATGAAACTACGCGTTTTTGTAAATATTGGTGATGATATTACCTCTTTATAAAATAAAATCTTGGGCAAAGTCATCATTAGCCAAATGAAATTCGTGCTTTTAGCACCCATAAAATTATTATTGAATGAAATTTAAACAGGCGCTAAGGCTAAGTTTTTATTGTCAGTTTGCTTGTCAATAGAAAACCTCTTCAAAATCAATGAATAATCTGCACCATAGTGAGCCATTAATCTGCGCCAAACTGAGCCAGCAATCTGCGCAAAGTGAGGCACCCCAAAAAGTGGTGCAAACTGGTGGATTCCGGACAAACTGAGCCACTTGATTAACCTGGAAAGAAGGTGACAATCTGGCGTAATTTCAACCACACAAGTTAATCTGTTTAACAACGATTGATTTTATAAAAGGGAAACACGGTCAATCTTTATTTGCATTTAATTCTTTTTCATAGCTCAATTCTCATTTTACAATTGTTCCGGGAGAGGTGTATGGATGTGTTTCTTCTTTTCCAATACCCACTATATGTATTACTTTCCAGCCGTTCAGTTTTAGATAGTCAGAAACCATAGACTGTTGACAGCACCACCATACCGCTTCTGAACAAATATCTGCGGTGCGTTGTTTTAACTAAATCTTTTCAAGTTCTGTTATTCCTCTTTTCCAATTATTTGTTTTGTGAAAACTATGCGGGAGGATTGGGAATTAATGGCCTCATCGTAATCTCATCTACTAAAAAATTATCTGGCGTTTCTACAATGTGAATGATAAGTGCTGCGATGTCTTTTGGCTGCAACATGTTTTTGTGTGGATGAATACCAGAATCTTCAAAAAAGTGTGTGTCAATGCTGCCGGGATTTACACAAGTAACTTTTATTTTATAAGAACGAAGCTCTTTGAACAAAGCTTCGCTAAAACCTTGTATACCGTATTTAGTTGCAGAATAAGCAGCGCCTTCCGCCCTGGTAGTTTTTCCGAGTATAGAACCAATATTGAAGATGTGACAAGTATTTTGATTCGCCTTCATTAATGGAACTATTGATGAAGTAACGTAGAAGGCTCCGCTTAAATTCGTATTAATCATTTCGCGCCATCGTTCCAGTGAAAGCTCATCAATCTTACTAAAATATCCTACCCCGGCATTGTTGATTAGAATATCGGGGATATGAGAATTTGAAAAAGTATTTTGTACCCAGGAAGCAATTGCTTTTTGAGCAGTGATATCCATACCGACCGGGATAAATTTTTCTCCTAATTTATTTGCGATTGCATGGAGCTTTTCTGCGTTACGGGCAAGTCCGTAAACGATTGCTCCTTTGGCTACCAAAGTACTGGCTAGTGCAGCCCCTAATCCACTACTGGCACCGGTTATCACAGCTACCTTTCCATTAACATCCATTTTTTGAACAATTAAAATTTTCGCTCATCTTATTGCGGCTTATATGTCCCCGGAACGGTTCGAAAACTAATCGCCAAACGATTCCATCCGTTTATAGCAACTATAGCCATAGTTAGTGCAACCACCCCCTTTTCATCGAAATGTTTACGAACCGAATCATACATGTTATCAGTCACATCACTTTCTGAAATTAATGTCAAGGCTTCAGTCCATTCTAAAGCAGCACGCTCCTGGTCGGTATAAAAAGGAGTTTCCCGTCATGCGTTCAAAACATATAGGCGTTGTTCGGTTTCACCCACCGCGCGGGCATCTTTGGTATGCATATCAAGACAATAGGCACAGCCATTTATTTGAGAAGCCCTGATTTTAACCAGTTCGTATAAGCTACGTTCAACGCCGGAAGCAGCTACATACTTTTCAAGGTCCTGCATAGCTTTTAAAGCATCGGGAGCAACTTTGCATAGTTTAATCTTTCTTTCATAAGTGTATCAATATCTATAAATTTTTTAGTGTTTCTCCATTTCATCCATCGCAATGGTGGCGTGGGCATAAGCTGCACCTGCACGCATTTCAGCGGCTACCCAAATAGCTTCCATAATTTCCTCTTGGCTGGCTCCTTTTTGCATAGCGTATTTAGAATGCGACCTGATGCAATAAGGGCATTGTGTTACATGCGCTACTGCTACTGCGATAAGTTGTTTTGTTTTTTCAGGAAGCGCACCCGCCTCAAATACAGTCTTACTAAAATTTCGCCATGCTTCTAAATTTTTAGGCGCCAAAGCAGCTTTTTTATCTGCGAGTTCTTTGGTTGTTGTTGGGTATAAATTTTCGTTTTCCATGATATTCTTTTTAATATTTTATTAATTCTTAAATTCAATCATTCCTTGATCAGGTAATTCAAAAGAACCAACGCTTCATTATGTGCCTGGTCTTTAGCCGCATATAATAATGTAACATCTTCATGCTTCGCCTTTTCTTTCAAAAGCGAAACCATCTCTTTATTTTCTTTAAGTTCGAGCAGGTATTTTTTCTTAAACTCTGCCCATTTAGCCGGGTCATGACCAAACCATTTTCGAAGTTCAGTATTTGGCTCCTTTGTTAGTCCCCGTGGCCACAACCTATCCACCAGGATGCGGATACCATCTTGTTTAGTAGGGACTTCATATACTCTTTTGATATTGATCATCATTTGGTTTTATTAATCTATTCTTAATATCCTGAAAATTCCTCGGTGCGGATATTATCATCATCAATACCTGACTCATTAAGCATTTTTCGTATGGAAGTAACCATAGTAGCCGGGCCAGCGATATAGTAAATCGGACGTGCCAAATCATTAATATATTTTTGCAGTATTTCTTTGGTAAAGAATCCAGTTTCTCCATGCCACTCTTTATCTAATTTCTCTTTGTCTGTCATAGAGGGAACAAAAGTGTAGTTTGGATTTCTTTTTTCAGCGTCATGCAGTTCGTCCATAAACGCCGCATCTTCCGGCGTTTTGTTAGCGTAAAAGAGAAATATCCTATGCGCTGTTTTATCGTGTGTAGCCTGGAGAATTATGCTTCTGACGGGAGTAATACCAATACCACCTGAGAGGAAGACGGCAGGGATTTGAGTATTGTTTTGAAGGGTAAATGAACCATAAGGAGCATCCAATGTAAATTCAGTACCAATTTCCATCGTTTTTAAATCCCGTTTGAACGCAGTATCACGCATCCGCGTGGCAAACATAATATCATCTTCATAAGGGGCGCTCGCCAGGGAGAAACCGCGTACGTTTCCTTCTGCATCCATTTCGGATGGATCAATGAGTGTGTAATCAGCAAATTGACCAGCTTTATAGGAAAATCCCGCCGGCTTTTCAAAATGAAATGCCATCGTTCCAGAAGCTATTTCCTTCTTACTTTTTAGTTTGACCGTATAAATGGACATAGTTGTAAAATTTCTCGATTGATATAAAATATCAGTAGTGTCCGATAAAAAATAAAACGAGGTAGCCGAAGCCACCCCGTTTGTTCATACTTTTAAGTTACCACACTTTCAAGCATGAACAAATCTAAAAACTTTAGCGGACTAATGTACTCCCCATTGTTAGGACAAAGATGTTAGGTTTTTAACTAAACTAAATAATCC
>DATCMY010000008.1:0-25608 GCA_036565505.1 Hanamia sp. | reverse complement strand
TCAAAAACAGGGAACCATGTTCTTCCATAATCTGTCGTTTTCCATACACCGCCGTTATTGACACCAATGTAAAATATATTGGGTTGATGCGGCACGCCTGCAGCGCCAACGGTTCTGCCACCGCGGTAAGGGCCAATACTTCGCCAACTCATACTATTAAATAATGAAGAATTATACGGTTGTGCATATACTGAAAAGGCTAAAAAAAATGTGATTACAATTAATAAAACCCGACGGAGGGAACTATATTTTTTCATATTTATTAAAGCATAATTAATTTAAACAAATGATTTTTCTAAGTTAAGGAGAAATAAGTAAGGAGAGCCAACAGAAAATAAATTTTAAAAACTTAACCCCTTGCTATCTCAAAAATGAAATGGCAAAGGAAAAACATTTTTAAAAAATTGTTGTATGCTTCTAAAAAATAAGAATAAGAATTTGTTTAAGTATAGTATGGGCTTATCATTAAATAAACAACAACTCCTGAAACTGCTACATAAAACCAAATGGGCCATGTAATTCTTACCAGCTTTTTATGCTTTTCATAATCGCCTGTCAATGCGCGATAGGCAGTAAACAAAATAAAAGGAAGTATAATTCCGGCAAGCGGAATATGTGTTATCAAAATAAAATAATAAATATAACGCATAGAACCAGCCAGCGTTTTTTCATCCATACTCAAAATGCCATCGTGATTAATATCACCATATTTAGTATCACCGGTAAGTAAATGATGGCATATATAAGAAATTAAAAACAATACTGAAAGTATAATAGCGGCCAACATTATATTTTTATGAAGGAAATATCTTTTTGATTTTACCGCAAGCAATGCTACTAACAACAGGACAGCGACTATTGAATTTATCATTGCATTAATGGCTGCAAAAACATGTGGATTGAAACCAAGGTTTGCATTCAATTTTACTTTTGTAAGAAAAGCCACTGCCATAAAAACAATAATAGAAACCGCCCAAATGAAGATCTTTGCTCTTTTATCATTTTTTTTTAAAACAGGTTCTGGTAGCTTTGGTAAATCAGTAGCCATCATTTCGTTTACAAATTGAGATTAACTATTTTTAATCAAGTCCTTAATAAAATCTTTGAAAGTTCTTTTCCTGTCTTTCTCAAGCATAAGTAAAGGGATATCTCTTACTAATTTTTTTTGAGCTACAGAATCAAATCCATTATACCATCCTCTAACGATCCTTTCTTTATCGAGCAGGAAAAAATTTTCAGTGTGTAGAAAAGCCGTGTCAATATTTACATCAGCCACACTCGCTTTAATCTCTTTAAGAGCCATTGAATAAATGCTATCCCGGTTACCGGTCAATAACCACCAACTGTCGGGATTCACATTAAATTTTTCTGCCCAATTTCTTAATTGCTGCAAAGAATCATGTTTAGGATCAATAGATATAGAAAGGAATTGCACAATGGAATCGCTATTGGGAAAAGAATTTTGCAGCCGTTTCATAGCAACGGCCAACCTTGGGCAAATACTAGGGCAACGTGTAAAAAAGAAATCAAGTACAATAATCTTTCCTTTAAGATCATCTAAAGAAACGTTTTGCCCCAATTGATTGGTAAAATGCATATTACTTACACTATGCCAGGCCGTATCATAAGTTGTTTTACCATTTTTATTTACCACATTCACACTGTCATAAAAATAACGTGGTGGCATTTGCACATCACGGTTAGTATAATAGCTCACCAATAAATAACCTGTTAATGGCAATAAAACAGCCATCATTAACGCTAGTATCGCTTTTTTGGTCATATCCTTTTTTTACTAAAAGCAAAATTTAATCTGAGTGATTATATCCTAATCTAATTTTTTATCGCTTTTTTCTGCAGGCACAGGTGCAGGTACGTGATGTTGTTTTTGTTCAATATAGGTTCTGCTGCCGGCATCTGTATTTCTTAAATTTTTATAGGAGTTACCATCAACTATAAAAGCAATAATAAACCAGATAAATATTGTAGCTGGAATTCCTATCGACAAAATCATATTCCTTACTTCATCACCAAGATGCATAAAAATTGAAATAATATAAAATGCTTTTGCCAATGTAAGTATGCTAATTATTCCTTTAATAGCTAATACCAGGAACTCACTTGGATTGGGATTTTGATCTATGTAATAAATAGTAAGTCCTAAAACCAATTCAATAATGGTAAGAATTAACAAAATCCAAAACGCTTTCCAAATCCTTTTTACATGCGCAGTATCTTCGGCAGTTACTACTATTGGCGATGTTATTTGTGCAGACATAAAATTTCTTTAAATTCTTTAAAATAAATAAGATTAAAATTTTTCTTTTTAGAAATCAGATTAGATAAAAGCAAAGGAAAACAAAAACCCATACCAGATCTACAAAGTGCCAGTATAATCCTGCTTTTTCAATCATCTCATAGTGGCCACGCTTTTGAAAAGTTCCCAACTTTGTTTTTACCAACATGATGCTATTGATAACAACTCCTGTAAAAACGTGAAACCCATGAAAACCTGTAATACCAAAAAAGTATCCGCCAAAAGCAACAGGTCCCGGAGTTGCTACTAATTCTCCATTAAACATAACCTGAGGCCCCCAGGGATTATGGCTCACGGTAGTTCCCCAATGCTGTAAAACTCCATCCACCAATACTTCGTGATGGTGGGTGATAAGATGCGTCCACTCCCAGGCCTGGCATCCTAAAAATGCAAGTCCGCCCAGGATGGTCAATGTCAACCATTTTTCTACACCTTTTTGGTTCATTTTATGTCCCTGGTGAACAGCTAATACCATCGTAACAGAGCTGAAAATGAGAATAAATGTCATTAAACTTACGAAAGCCAGGGGAAGGTTTGCTTCAGTAAATGGAAATTTGTTGAACACATAATTGTGATCTACCCAACGATTCAGACTGAAACGAATGGATCCGTAAGAAATTAAAAATGCCCCAAAAGTGAATGAATCGCTCATCAAAAAATACCACATCATGAGCTTGCCATAACTTACGTTAAAAGGGCTTTTGCCTCCGGTCCACATTTTAGTTTTGGTTTGCGCCAGTGCTGTTTCCATTTATTATTCGTTAAAAGGTTATTACAAAAATAAAATTAATTGTTTAATTGTTCTATTGTTTAATTATGCAAATCGCACATCTCATAATCACATCTTCTCATTATCTAATCATCACCAAAAAAATCAATAAGTAGATCCATAAAAAATCTACAAAGTGCCAATAAGTATTCATCAGATCAATAGATACGGAACTGTAATTTTTTGTTTTAGTACTGAAAGATTTTAGAAATAAAATTAAAAGAGCAATCACACCCCCCAAAACATGCAGTGCATGCAAACCCACTATTACATACAAAAATGAAAAAGAAACATTCCTGGTAATTGTAATTCCGCTGGCCCATAATTGCACAAAGCCGAAATATTGCATCCATACAAATACAACACCCAGTAAAAAAGTAGCACCAAGCCAGTTTTTATACTGTTTCATATTACGGTTCTGAAATGCTTTACGGCTAAGGATGATAGTTATACTGCTTAAAATAATTACCGCCGTTGAGTACCAAAAAATTAAAGGAATATCGAAAGTAAGCCAATTGGCCTGGTTACGTTTTACAATATAGGCGCTGCTTAAACCAGCAAACATCATTATAATGCTTCCCAACCCGATCCACATTGCATATTTTAAAGGATGCAGCCTGTTTTTTTGTTCGTTTACCACAGCGATCATAATTAATATTTACCTTTTAGTTCAATTTTTTAAATAATTGCCTTACACTTTTTTTATATTTTATCAAATAATAAGGCTAAAAAAACGATCATCAGATAAAAGTAAGAGCTGAACATTACTTTTCTTGCCGCAGATACATTCATTTTTATTACCAGCATGATACATACATATACCATCCAGAGATTACATACCAGCAAAATCCAAAAGGCCAACATTCCGCTGACGTTAAAATAAAGCGCAAGCATACCCACGGGTACCATCAGCATTGAATAAATTACCGTTTGTATGGCAGTAAACTTAGTAGGCCCTTCATTACTAGGTAATAATTTAAAACCCGCTTTTTGATAATCTTTATGTGCTACCCAGGCGATTGCCCAAAAATGTGGAAACTGCCAAAGAAACTGGATTAAAAATAAAATATAGCCACCTGAATTTGAGAAAGTAGCAGTTTCACCATTTGCAAGTGTTCCCTGAAAATGTGCAAATGGATTGATTAATCCTGTACCGGCTACCCATCCTATTAAACAAGGTAATGCGCCTGGAAATGCTCCTACCAATACTGAAATGGAATTTACTTTTTTTAAAGGCGTATATATAAATGCGTAAAGAAATAAACTGAAGAGGCCAATCATTGCACTGGCAAAATTGAACCATTGCCACATAATAAGAATTCCGACTACACCAGAAATGATAGCGAAAGTCCAGGCTTCATTTGCATTCATTCTTCCTGAAGCAACAGGCCGGCTGGCCGTTCTTTTCATCAAAACGTCAGTGTCTTTTTCAACAATTTGATTAATGGCGTTTGCAGAACCCGTAATCAACATTCCTGCTACAAACAATAAAAGAACAGAAGCCAGATCGAACTTAATATTAGGAGCCAGTAAGTAACACACTACACTGCTGAATACCACCATAAAGCTTAAAGTGAATTTGATTAAACTAAAATAATCTTTCACTTTGCTCGCCAGTGCGTATGAAGCGGAGTTAGGTGTAACAATCAATGTTTTGTCCATTTACGAAATCTATTTTAAAAAAGCCCTGAACGAACAGGGCTATTAATTCAGAAAAATATTATTATCCTTAAAAAATTAATCCTTTTATTAGCCTCAATGTGAACTTTCGTCTGCACCAATGGGTTCTGTTTGCGGAATAAAATCTCTCCCTTCTTTGCCATAATCATACGGCCAGCGATATACTTCAGGGATTTCTCCAACCCAGTTGCCATGTGGCGGGTGAACCGGAGTAGTCCATTCCAGGGTATTGGATTTCCATGGGTTTTTATTTTTTTCAGTTAGTTTTCTTCCTTTAAATATTGAATAGAAGAAATTGAAAATAAATAAAAACTGTACTGCAAATACTATGGCAGCTACTATACTTATAAATTCATTAAGGCCACCGAACATTTTAAAAGACTCCCAGTTGCTGAAATCATAATAACGACGTGGCATACCTGCTAATCCTTCATAATGCATTGGCCAAAAAATAAGGTAGGCTCCAATCATTGTCGTCCAGAAATGAATATAGGCAAGCGTATTATTCATTAATCTTCCAAACATTTTCGGAAACCAATGATATATACCCGCAAACATTCCAAACATAGAAGCTACACCCATTACAAGATGGAAATGAGCAATTACAAAATAAGTATCATGTAAATGCATGTCTAAAGTGGAGTTTCCAAGCCAAATACCAGTTAACCCTCCTGAAATAAACAAACTAACAAAGCCAATAGAGAAAAGCATTGCCGGCGTAAAGTGAATATTTCCTTTCCACAAGGTGGTAAGCCAGTTAAAAACTTTAATAGCTGATGGAACAGCGATCAACAGTGTAAGCAATACAAAAAATGAACCTAAAAAAGGATTCAAGCCGGAAACAAACATGTGATGCGCCCAAACCATGAATGATAAAGAAGCAATAGCAAAAAATGAGCCTACCATTGCCATGTATCCAAAAATCGGTTTTCTTGAATTAGTTGAAATTACCTCGGAAGCAATGCCCATAGCAGGAAGTGCAATAATATAAACTTCCGGATGACCCAGGAACCAGAATAAATGCTGGAACAAAATGGGGCTACCACCTTCATTTGGTAAAATTTTACCCTGGATAACGATATCACTCAAGTAAAAACTTGTACCTAAATGCCGGTCAAATAATAAAAGAATTACAGCGGAAAGTAACACCGGGAAAGTTAATACTCCCAATACTGCTGTAAAGAATAATCCCCACATAGTAAGTGGCATCCGGGTCATATACATGCCTTTTGTACGCATATTCAGGATGGTAGTAATATAATTTAACCCTGCCAATAATTGTGAAACAATGAATAATGCCATACTGGCAAGCCAAAGATCCATTCCCGTTTTAGAACCATCCATTGCATCTCTAAGCGCACTTAATGGAGGATAGATAGTCCAGCCACCGCTTGCAGGGCCGGTTTGTACAAATAATGAAGAAAACATTACAATAGAAGCTATAAAGAAAAACCAATAAGACAGCATGTTCAAAAATGGCGCTGCCATATCCCTAGCTCCAATCTGCAGGGGAATTAAAAAATTAGAAAACGTACCACTTAATCCTGCAGTAAGTACAAAAAACACAAGAATAGTCCCATGCATGGTTACCAATGCATAATAAAATTCAGTATCTAGTCTTCCTCCTTTTGCCCAGCGGCCTAAAATATCTTCAAGAAAAGGAAAAGTTTGATCGGGATAACCTAATTGCAAACGAAAAATAACTGAGAATAAGCCACCAATCACAGCCCATATAATTCCTGTAATAAGAAATTGTTTGGAAACCATTTTATGATCCTGGCTAAAAATATATTTGGTAATAAAAGATTGTTTATGATGATGCTCATGTGCAGCATGGCCCAGGTCATGCACCACCAAAGGTTGTTCATGCAAAACTTCTTCGTTGTTCATAATGCTATTTTTTTAAAAGCCCGAAGGCCAAATTTTTATTGGTTAGCGTGTTTATTTTCCAGTGCAACTGTTTTTATTGAATCGGCCGTTTGCGCTGCTATCATTGCTTTTGCTTTTATATACTCAGGCCTTTGCTTAATCATCCACTCATTAAATTCCTTTTGTGTTTCTACCACTATTACCCCACGCATGGTAAAATGCCCCTTTCCACACATTTGATCACAGGATATTTCGTAAACGAAATCAGGATTACCTGTTTTTGCCTGCATTTCTTTAGTAGTAAAAATTGGAGTAAACCACAGTGTGGTGGGAGTACCTGGTACTGCATCCATCTTCATTCTAAATTGTGGCAACCCTACATCATGTATTACATCTTGTGAGTTAATAACCAGTTTTACCGGCTTGTTAACTACTACATGCATGGTAGTGGCTACATGAATATCGTCATGACTTGCGGCATCGGCCCAATCTATACCGAGTGGATTATCTTTTGCCGGATCCGTAAGTTTATAATTTTTTCTTCCCAGTACACCATCTTTTCCGGGGTACCTGATCTCCCATCCAAATTGATGACCTGTAATTTCAATCAATTGAGAATTTTTCGGAGCTTCGGCAGTAAATTTAAACCAGTATTTTAATCCAAAAACCACCAATACCGTTAATACAATAGCCGGTATACCAGTCCAAATTAATTCAAGTTTATTATTGTGAGTAAAATACAATGGCTTACGCTTATTGCTTTCCTGGTATTTAAAAGAAAACCAAAATAAAAGTATTTGAGTGATAAAGAATACCAGTCCGGTTACAGCAATTGTAATCCACATCATAGTATCAATACTTTTTCCTTCCAACGAGGCAGAACCAATGGGTAATAAAGTTTTTGGATAATAGAGTTTATTGCACCACCATACCCCGATAAGCCCGAGTATAAGGAAGCTTATCATAAAGAATCCATTGATTTTATTATTTTGTTGCCTTGATTTTTCTTCGCCTTTCAAAACGCTTACATATTCGCTTGCCTTTGAAATTTGAAAAATAACCAGGAAAACAAGTACAACAATCGCTATCAAAAAAAAGTTATTCATGTTTCTTTATTTTTTCCTCGCCCCGAAAAATGGGAATTTATAATTTTTAATATTATTTTTTGATTGATTACCCTACCCTTTAACCTTTTACCGATTAATTGGATTGTTTTTCTTTGAAAAATTACACTTAAAATTTCAATATTTTCAAAGGAAAGCAAAGATAATAATTAAGAGTCTTTGCTATTCTCCAATCATTCGATATTTTGCTATTTTTTCTTTACCCATTCTTTCTTAAACCTGGTGTATAATACTTTCTTTCATGAAAGGATTATTAACCGGGGTCATTGGCACTTTTGAAGCAAACCTGCTTACTCCCCACATAATTAACCCTATAAAACCAAAAGGAATTCCAAGTTCAAACCAGCTTAAATGAGGATGATATTTTACAGTTCCCGGCATTACCATCTGGTAAAAATCGATCCAATGACCAAATAATATTACGATACACATAAAGGTTACAATGGTATAATTCCGTTTTGTAGCTTTCTTCATAAATATTAAAATGGGCGCTACAAAGTTGAGTATAAGGTTTAAATAAAATAATCCTGCATAAGGCCCCTGTAGCCTGATTTTGAAATAAATAGTTTCTTCAGGTATATTACCATACCAGATGAGCATAAACTGATCGAACCACAGATAGGTCCAGAAAATAGAAAATGCAAACATGAATTTGCCCAGATCCTGAAGATGTTCCTGAGTGACAAATTCAAGTTGGCCCTGGTTTTTAAAATAAATTACAAAAAGAGTCATGAGAGCTATTCCTGCTACAAATGTACTTGCAAATGTATACCAGCTATACATGGTGCTGAACCAAAGAGGGTCTATACTCATTAACCAAAGCCAGGGTATAACGGAACCAACAGATAACAAATACAAAACAATGAAATAGGCTGACCAACTCATATTTTTTCTAAGCCATTGTTTAGAGGTTTCAATATCCATTGTACCAATTTTATCACTTTCCAAACTCAGCCTGGTTAATTTTCTACCTATAAAAGCCCAAAGGAAAATAACAACTATTGAGAAAATCAAATATACATAAGGATTTAAAAAACCGGATTTGCCATTCAGTATTTTGTTATGATCCAGTTGACTCTTATCTAGCCATGGATAAATATCTCCACGTCCTCCAAAAATAATACAGAGCATTACAATGATGGTGATGGCACCCATAATTGGCACTACCGAACCTATTGCTTCTGAAACGCGGCGAAATGCTATCTGCCAGCCGCCCATAGCAAGTGTGGT
The DNA here is from genome assembly GCA_036565505.1 of Hanamia sp. GTDB lineage: Bacteria > Bacteroidota > Bacteroidia > Chitinophagales > Chitinophagaceae > Ginsengibacter. Next base: position 16,619 of record DATCMY010000008.1, on the reverse strand, counting down.
AATAACTATAAAGAATGTTGCTACGTTTACAATCATTAACCAAAAGAAACTATTTTGAAGAAGCACGGCCCAAAAACGTGTACTGTTTAAATTATCGCCATGTGCACCTGCTACCGGGTTTAAGAATATAACTCCCAGAATGAGAGTAAGCAAGCCCACGATCATAAATCCAGCTGACCACTTCTTATATCCCGCCGGTGTTACATACTGATTCTTCATTAAAAAAATATTTTAAGAATTAAACTTTTATTTTATTGTTGTCGTTGAATCGCCCGGTGCAGCTGCGCCTGAACTCAATCCGGCCTGCCTTGATTTCACATATTGTATCACCATCCATCTTTGCTCACGGGTTAATTGAGAAGCATAACTACCCATGTTATTTTTTCCATAAGTAATGGAATGAAACATAGTTCCCACGGGCATATTTACATACTGAGCTAAGGTTAAATTAGCTACCGCTGGCACCTTTCCTCCTGTCGCCAAAGGACCTTGTGCATCCAAATTAGGCCCATGACAAATAGCACAATTGATATTAAACAACCTTTGAGCTTCCTTCATCTGTACGGTATCGAGCGGTGGCAAAGGATCTTTAACCTCAGCGCTCATTTTGTAACCAATAGAATCATCGGGTAAAATATAAGGAAATAAATCGCCTCTTCTGATTGTTCCTTCAACGGGAGCAGGAATATAATTAATATTTTCTTTAGCCAGGTCGTTAGGTGCATAAGCTTCATAAGCACGACTATAGGCCATATCAGGCATATAGATTTTACCCGGCTCACGTTTGCTGTCGCAGCTTTCCACCAGTGTTATCAGGCCTATCACCATAATAAATGATAAGAGAATTCTTGTTTTTTTCATACCTAAATAACCAATTTAAATTATTTGTTTTCCGTTTTATGCCCAAATTTTATACTTCCGAAACCGGTATAAAGAAATAAGTTTTTAAATACTTACTTCCTCTGCTCTATAAAGTTTTTGTTCTTTATCATATCTTCCAAACCACCATCCTTCTTCTGCTTCCTGAACATTAATTTCTATTGCCCCATTATTTTGCAAAAAACTTTCTATTTCAGCTTCATTTGTTTTATCTGTACATTCTATTACCATCACAAAAGCATCATCAGTTGCCCTTGGGCTAAAATGATGTTTCTTTACTCCTGGCATCATCTTACAAAGCCAGCAAAACGTCATCACCATGCCAACTGCTGATAATAAAACTGTGAGTTCAAAAGTGATAGGTATAAATGCCGGTAATGCAAAATGCGGTTTACCTCCAATATTCAAAGGCCAATCTGTTGTAAATATCCACCCCATACCGCCAACGGCAATTGTAGTACCGGTAATGCCATAAATGAAACCCATAGTATGCAGGCTGGTTTCTCTTAATCCCAAAGCATGATCAAGGCCGTGCACAGGGAAGGGTGTATATACATCCTGAATCTTATAGCCCGCCCTTCTCACATTTTTAACTGCAGGAAACAAAACCTTTTCATCTTCGAAGGTACCTACAACAAATTTTTTTATCATGTTTTTTATACTTTTTATGCTTCAGAAGGAGAATTTAGTGCGTATGCTCTACTTCTTCTATATAAAATTTTTCAGAATCCATTTTTTCCTGATCGCTCATTTTCGCCTTATAGTTTTCACCACTGGTTTTCAATATGGCTTTAATTTCCGCTACAGCAATTACAGGGAAATATTTAGCAAACAAAAAATAGCAGGTAAAAAATAATCCAAATGTTCCCAGGTAAAATCCAATTTCCCAAATACTTGGACTGTAATAAGTAGTCCAGGAAGAAGGAAGATAATCGCGGTAAATGGAAGTGACGATAATTACAAAACGCTCAAACCACATACCTACATTAACTAAGACTGCCATAAAGAATGTGAACAAAACATTTCTTCTTAATTTTTTTGACCAAAATAGTTGGGGTGACACTACATTACAAAACATCATTCCATAATAAGCCCAACCGTATGGGCTGAAAATATTAACTCTGTTTTGACGGAAGGCCCACCATTCATAAGAATTTCCGCTATACCATGCAACAAATAATTCACTCAAATAAGCACATCCAACAATAGAACCTGTGAGCACTATTACTTTATTCATAGCTTCTATATGGCCAATAGTAATATAGTCTTCAAGATGCAGCACTTTTCGTGTAATAATCAATAATGATTGTACCATCGCAAAGCCTGAGAAAATAGCACCTGCAACAAAATAAGGTGGAAAAATTGTAGTATGCCAGCCGGGAATAACCGAGGTAGCAAAGTCAAATGATACTATAGTGTGCACTGATAGTACAAGAGGTGTTGCTAAACCTGCCAAAACCAAGGCAAGGCTTTCCTGCCGCTGCCAGTGTTTAGTACTTCCTGTCCATCCAAAAGAGGCTACGCCATAAAACATTTTTCTGAATTTTGTTTTAGCCCTATCGCGAACCGTAGCCAGATCAGGTAATAAACCTGTATACCAAAATAATAATGAAACAGTAAAATAAGTGGAAACTGCAAACACATCCCACATTAAGGCAGAGTTGAAGTTAGGCCATAATGGGCCACGCGTATTTGGATAAGGAAATACAAAAAATCCCATCCACACACGTCCCATGTGGAAAATAGGAAACTGGCCTGCGCACATCACAGCAAAAATAGTCATGGCCTCTGCAGCCCTGTTTACTCCTGTTCTCCATCCTTGTCTAAATAATAAAAGGATAGCAGAAATAAGTGTTCCGGCATGTCCAATACCAATCCACCATACAAAATTCGTAATATCCCAACCCCAACCTACAGTACGGTTTAGATTCCATTGACCAATACCATACACCACTTCTCTGTAAACAGAATACACTCCAAAGATTAGCAGGGCAATTGCAATGGACAAACCGATCCACCAAAGCCTTGTTGGCCTGGTTTCTATAGGGCCGATTATATCTTCAGTTATTTGGTGATAATTTTTATCCCCATCAACCAATGGCTCCCTAAGTTGCGATTCATACTTTAATAATGACATACTCTTTTTAGCTTTTTGCTACAGGTTGTATCTGTAACCTTATTAAATTTTATCAGTTCTATTATACTTTTTCTGTTGTACTGCCTACTTCTCTTTGTGTATTCCTTATTTTAGCCAGATAATTCACATTGCTAAGTGTATGCAGTTGCTCAAGCACATAAAATTTCCTTGCCTTCTGTTCTTCAAGCCTGATCTTAGTGATCATGCTCTCGTTATCATTTACATTCCCAAACATAATAGCCTGTGTAGGACAAGCCTGCATACACGCTGTTTTTATTTCCCCGTCTTTTATCACACGATTTTCTTTTTTAGCATTTAACTTACCCTCTTGCAGGCGTTGAACACAGAAACTGCATTTTTCCATTACCCCTCTTGCACGTACCGTAACATCCGGATTTAAAACCATACGTGCAAGGTCGCTATCCAATTCCATTGTGGCATCAGATATAATTCCACGCTGATTATCAGGAAAACTATCAGCGCCGTTCCAATCGGCCCAGTTAAAACGGCGTACTTTATAAGGGCAGTTGTTGGCACAATATTTTGTACCTATACAACGGTTATAAATCATTTGATTAAGACCTTCACTACTATGGTTGGTTGCAGAAACCGGGCATACGTTTTCACATGGCGCATTATCACATTGCTGGCATAGCATTGGTTGAAACACCACATCCGGATTTTGAGTATTGCCTGTAAAATAACGGTCTATACGAATCCATTGCATGTCATGGAATCTTGAAACTTCATATTTACCAACAGTAGAAATATTATTCTCGGCCACACAGGCAACTGTGCATGCGCTACAGCCTATACATGTATTAAGGTCAATGCTCATTCCCCATTTTATTCCTGGCTTATCAAACGTAGGATAAAGTGTTGCATCGCGGGTAAAATCTTCGCCGTACTGGGCTAATTCTTCTTTTTCTTCCTTACCTAATTCTTCCGGATCGGCTATAAACCTGGTAAGTGTTGTTTCTCTAACTATTGGGCGTCCCTCTGTTATACTATGGGTTTGCGATTGAGCTATGGGATACATAGTACCTGTTTTCTCAATCGTTGCAACAGCAGAATAATTCACAGAAACACCATCAAAAACGGCCAGTGGGTAAACATTTTTACCAACCCCTTTTGCGGCTGGCCCTATGTATTGTTTTGTTTTCGCTTTATCATTACTTTCACGGCCATAACCTACAGCAATTGCAATTACATTTGGATGTGTACCCGGAATAATCAAAACCGGAACTTCAATTGTTTTTCCGTTTGAAACTATTTTTACCACAGGTTTCTCAGGATGCACTTCATACTTATCAGCCTGGTTCGGTTTAAAGATATCTATATCAAATAATTTCTTTCCCATTTCAGGAGATATAGTGGCATAGTTATCCCAGGTTGCTTTGGTTATCGGATCACTTACTTCCTGGAGCCATGCATTATTTGCGCGGCTTCCTGTGCCGATTGATATATTTTGATATAAAACCATTTCTATATCTCCGCCTTTTATAGCTGCAATTTTAGAAGCCGCATCTGAAACATTACCAATAAAAGTAGCTGAACCCATTACAGGGGCCGGAGTTAAAAGTGTTGATTTTGTAGAAGCAGAATCTGATATAGCTTCAGTAGCAGTAGCTGCCGCAGAAGCCGGAGTTAAATCTGAAACATTTACAAAGTTTGGCTGAGTTTTGAAAATGGAATTTTCTATAACCCCATCCTGAAGAAATCTTTCATAATTATCAATGCCTCCGAGTTTATCTACCCAATATTTTCTGAAATAAGTTTCGTAATCATCCGCATTACCCAAAATTTTTAACAAAGAACTTTCAAACTGACGAGTCTTAAATAATGGATGAATAATAGGTTGAATAACACTCAGATAACCTTTTTGTAATTCAGCATCTCCCCAACTTTCAAGCCAATGGTGCGATGGAACAATGTATTTACAGAGTTCAGTAGTTTCATCCATTTTTTCGCTGAAAGAAACAGTGAATGGGCATTTTTTTAAGCCGGCAGCAAATTTTTCTGCATTAAAATAATTATAAACAGGATTAGCGCCATAAACCAATAATGCACCCACATTTCCTGCATTCAAATCGTTAGTAAGGGTAACCATATCTGCGTCTAAACCCTGACGATAGTTCACAGGAGAATTCCAGTCTATTGTTTTACCACCTGCACCTATTGCTTCATTTATAGCATTTACTATTATTTGGATATTGGGATCATTGCTTCCGCAAACAACAAGCGCTGCGCCTTTATTCGCCATCAATTCCGCCGCTGTTTTTTTAACTCCATCGGCAAGAACTCCTGAAATATTTGATGATGTGCCTCCACCTAAAGCGCCTAATAATGCTAAAGCAACTGCACCTGTTTCTGAAGGTTTATGCAAATAGCGTTCATCGGCATTAGCACCAGTCATACTAAAAAATCCTTCAAATTGTATGTGCCTGCTCATTGCAGGATTTTTTTCATTGATCCTTCTGTTTACGGCATATTGTTTTGCAAAAACAACCGGGCTTAACCAACTTCCCAAAAAGTCTGCACCAAGGCTTACAATTACTTTGGCATTTTCAAAATGGTATGCAGGAATAGCTTTTTGCCCGTATGAAGCCTGGTTGGCCATAATCATACCACTGTAAGAAACTGCATCATATTGTACATGGCGGCTTCCGGGATATTTTGCTAAAATATCAGCAATGATTTGTTTGGTAGTGATAGAAGTAATAGAAGAGGTTAATAACACCAAAGGCTTACCTGCATTGGCCGCAATTCCATCTGCAATCATTTTATCAATGGCTTCAAAGGTAGCTTCTTTGCGATTGGCCATTGGATAACGAAGGCGGGTAGTATCATACAAATCCAATACAGATGACTGGCATTGTGCCGAAGTACCTCCTTCAGTTAGTGAGGAAAGTTCATTACCCTCAATTTTAATTGGCCTTCCTTCTCTTTGTTTTACAACGACTGGAACGGCATCTCCATCATTTAAATAAGTAGAAGCATAATAATTTGAAATACCCGGAAGCATATCATCGGGCTTGTTAAGAAAAGGAATACTTTTACGTACAGGCATTTCGCAACTTGCAGCTATTACCGCCGCGGCTGTACTAAAGCCCATATATTTCAAAAAATCTCTTCTTGGTGTTTTGGCATTAAATATATTTTCATCGCCCAACTCTTCGAAAGGTAGCTCTTCGCGAAATTCATCTTTCAATGCTTTCTTATTAGCTTCACTATTATTAAGCTCTCCAAAATTTTGCCAGTATTTTTTTTCACTCATATTATTAACCCGCAAAGGGTATTTATAAATGGTATGTTATTGATTTAAAAATTCAAACTGATATCCATAGGCTTATTAATAGTGGCATTTCTGACACTCTGTTCCGCCTATTTTTTCAACAGTAACACTGTCGTATTTTTTATTTTTTATATCCTCATGAAATTTTTCATAAATACTATAGAATTGATTTCCATGGCCTTTATCATCATTGAATTGAACATTGGTAGTACGATGACAGTTGATACACCAACCCATACTTAAGTCAGCAAATTGTCTCACTTCATTCATTTTCTGAATTTCACCATGGCAGGTTTGACAGGCAACCTGGCCCACTTTTACGTGTTGGGAATGATTGAAATAAACATGATCAGGGAGGTTATGTATTTTTACCCAGGCAATAGGTTTACCGGGCTTATCATAAGTTTTGGTATCAGGGTTCCATCCGGCATATTGATATAATTTCTGAATTTCAGCATTAGCATTTAAGGTAGTGCCATCTTCGCGAATGATGGGTGCACCGGCATATTCTTTAATAGCCTTGTGGCAATTCATACATACATTTACTGATGGAATACTAGCATGCTTACTATCCTGAGCCCCGCCGTGGCAGTATAAGCAACTAATTTGATTGACACCCGCATGAACAGCATGTGAGTAATAAATTGGCTGAACCGGTTGATACCCTTTTTGTCTTCCCAGCCCCATAGCGCCTTCAACCAAAAAGTATCCACCTAAAGTAAATAGAATAATAACTACCAATAATAAATAAGCTTTGTTACGATAAAAAGGAACATTTGGAGGAGTTTTGATTCCTTCTTTTTCATCAGTAAGTTTTTTCAAATTACTGTTTACCTGTAAAAGAATTAAACCTACTATTGCTAAAATAAGAGTAAGAATTCCATATAAAACTGAATTATCTGAAGAAGGCGCTGCTGCTGCACCAACCGCTCCAGGAGCGCCCGGAGCAGGAGTTCCAGGCTTTACATAACTATCTGCCCAACTAAGAATGGCATCTATTTCATTCTTTTTCAAATCGGGAAAAGCAGTCATTACTACACCACCTGCTTCAGTCTTTAATTTAATTGCATATGGGTCAGTATTTACCATTGATGTGGTATTGGCCACCCATTTATATACCCAATCTTTTGATGGTTCTCTTTCCTTAGCACCTTTGAGCGCTGGTCCTACATATTTTTCATCGGGTTTGTGACAACTTGCACAGTTTGCCTTAAATAAGGCCTCACCATCTTGTGCAAACAGTAATTCCGGAGAAATTAAAGTAAGAAAAAAGAGTACTACTAATATTTTAGTAAAAAGCCTGCTGATTTGGTTCATACACTTAGTACCTATCTTGAATAATGGAAAAATAATCTTTGTCGGTTGCAAAAATAAGGAAGCATGTTGACAATGTGTTAACATTTTTAATTTTTTTTTCCCTTTATCAGGCGTGGCTTTCAGCGGGTTTTTATTTTAAATGAATTTTTTCTTTAAAGTTAAAAATAGCAAAGAATTATTTTATCCTTTTTATAAACTTCCTGATTTTTGATTACAAAAAAATGCATCTTTGACTCATGTTAAACAGGTTGAAAAAACATTGGAAAGTAAATAATAAACAACTTTTTTTAATTTTCTGCACTTTTGCTATTACCGGGATATTAACTGCATGGCTTAGTAAAGAAGTTACTGATTGGTTATTTCTTGAAAAATATGGATTGGCATGGTGGTCGTCAAAAATCCTTGTATTATTTTTTGGATACCAGCTCATCATTCTTATTGTAGGTTTCACTTTTGGAATGTTTTCTTTTTTCTGGAAATACGAAAAGAAAATTTTAAAAAGAATTGGATTAATAAAACAACAAACTCCCAAAAAAACCCGACAACCCATAAAAATTGCCATTTTTGCCTCCGGCACCGGTAGTAATGCCCAAAAGATCATCAATCATTTTAAAGAAAGTACAAAAGTAACCATCGCTTTAATTGTATGTAATAATCCAAAAGCCGGAGTGTTGAATATTGCTTTAAATGAAAATATTCCGGTTTTAGTTATTGAAAAAAATAAGTTCATGGAAACAGGTTATGTAGATGAAATTAAAAATTATGGAATAAGCCTGATTATACTTGCGGGTTTTTTATGGAAGTTACCAACATGCCTGGTTCATGCTTTTCAAAATAAAATCATCAATATACATCCTGCGCTATTACCGGCATTTGGAGGAAAGGGAATGTATGGAAGCGCAGTTCATTCCTCAGTTATTGCTGCAAAAGAAAAAGAAAGTGGTATTTCCATCCATTATGTTGATGAAAAATACGATCATGGGAAAATTATTTTTCAGGCAAAATGCAGCGTGGATGAAAATGAAACTCCTGAGAGCCTTGCACTAAAAATCCATCAACTGGAGCATAAATATTATCCCCAAATAATTGAAAAGGTAGTGAGTGAAATAAATTCATAAAGAAGATAATTATTTTTTTTGATTTAGTTTTTGCAGTATTAAAAAACAGCGTTAAAAATAGTATGCCTTGTATTTTCATAAAATCATTGGCGTAATATCGCATCCACATCGTGAAAAATTTTCTGACACTAAAGCTTTTTGGCTTGTTCTTGCTATTACAAGTGCTATTGGCAACCCATGCCTGTGGCCAAATTACCATTTCAGGAACCGTGTATGATTCCTCAAAACTTTATGTGGTACCGGGAGTAAGTGTTAATAGTACCTCTGGCTTAAGTACCATTACCGATTCTCTTGGCGCTTATCATATAAATGTTTCGGAAACAGATTCATTAAGTTTTTTTTACAGAGGAAAATCAACGGTAAAGTTCCCCGTGAAAAATATGAATAATTATACTGCATTTGATATTTCATTACGAATACGTGCAAACGAAAAATATAAATTACTCCAGGGTATTACTGTTTTTTCTGATAATTATCATCGTGATTCCATGGAAAACCGGGTAACTTATTCAAAAATTTTTGGCAGGGAAAACCCCACTATTCGTTCAAATTATGAAGCTGGCGGCCCGGCAGGTTTCGATCTTGATGGTCTTGTTGGTATTTTTCAATTTAAAAAAAATAAGCAAAATCTCGCTTTTCAAAAAAGATTGATAGAGGATGAGCAGGATCGTTATGTGGACTATCGTTTCAGTTCTAAAATAATTACAAGAATAACAGGTTTAAAAGGTGATATGCTTACGAAATATAAAAAACTTTACAGGCCTTCCTATTTTTTTGTTGTAAACAGCAACCTCACTCAATTTTACGAATACATTTTAAACACTTCTTACGCTTTTAAAAAACAAGAAGGTATTTATTAATTGTTGTCTATTGATTTATTAAGTTTTCAATATTATCTTTATCCTTTCTTTGTTATTATCTAATAAATTTTAAAAAAAATAAATTTGTTTATTCCGAATGTTTTTACTCTTAAAATTGACTCTATGAAAAAATTTTACTCATTACTTATTACAATATTTTTATTAACCTCTTATTTGAATATTCAGGCACAGGTACCTAATTGCACCACAAATATTTCTCCAGCGAATGCAGCAATTAATATAGACCCTTACCCATATATTACTTTTAAATTGAATGCAGCAGCTGGCGCCACTTCTTATGATATTTATATTGGAACAAAATTACCGCCAAGTCAATTAATTGGTACTACTACTGCTGACACCTTTAATTTTATTAATGCCTCTTACAGTACCACCTATTATTGGTACGTAGTACCCAAAAATGCAAATGGAGACGCTATTGGTTGTGTATCGACAGCTACAACCTCATTTACAACGATTCCACAGCCACCACCTCCTCCGAATGATAATTGTATCGGAGCTACTAACATTTCTACAGTTCCTTTAAACGGTACAACTTTAGGAGCTACACAAAGCCAGCCTGCAGATCTTTGCAGCGGATATACAGGAACTGCTAATGATGATGTTTGGTATCAGTTTACTCCACTTTCCACTGGAACAATAGTAATAACTATGACAGGAAACGGTTCTTTCGATGGCGTTCTTGAAGTATTCTCCGGAGCTTGCGGATCTTTAACTTCTTTATCCTGCAGTGATTCCTCGCAGACAGGAGGAACGGAACAAATTAGTATGACTGTAACTGCAGGTACAAATTATAAGATCAGAGTCTACGATTTTTATTCTGATTTGAGCAATAGGGGAACTTTTTCGATCTCTGCTATCGGTGTACCCCTTCCCATTACACTGCTAAGTTTTAAAGGCGTGCGGCAAGACAATAAGAATATACTTCAATGGTCAACAGCTTCCGAACAGAATAACCAGGGCTTTGAAATTCAATACTCTTCAGACGGCACTAATTTCGACAGGTTAAGTTTTGTAAATTCCAAGGCAAATAATGGTAATAGCTCATCAATATTAAATTATGAATATGCAGATACCCGGTTATTAAGTGGAAATGCTTATTACCGTTTAAAGCAAATTGATAAAGATGGCAAATCAAGCTATTCAAATGTTATTTTATTAAAAGGGGATAAAATAAATGCTATTACATTAACCAATATTTACCCAAATCCTGCTAAGAATATATTGAACGTAACCCTTGCTTCTCCTGCAAATGATAAAATCAATATCGAAATCAGGGACCTCGCAGGAAAATTAGTAATGCGACAGGCTTCTAAAATAATGAGTGGCAATAATAATTTATCCTTAGAAGTTGCCTCTCTTCCTGCCGGAAGTTATTTTATTAAAGTTATTGACAATAACGGTTCACAAACTTCCATCAGCAAATTTGTGAAGGAATAATCTTACCTAATTTCTTAAATACTTTGTACCGGGTTCTTATTAATGAACCCGGTATTTTTTTTAAATCAAAATGTCATCATGGTGCCGGAATCGGGCTCTATTAAATACTGAAAAAATTTTCGAAATTCAAAGTATTTGAAAATGGTTTTTTACTAATTTGTGTTTACCTTGACTTATAGAAATTTTTGAAATTTTATAAAGTGGATTTGTGATTTAACCCAACCGGTATTTGCACAAGTTCGAACCCAAAGCTATTCTTGACTAACTGTAATTGCATTCCTTTTTTGCTCTTTTTATTTATGAATAAATATTTTACTCAAATAAAATCAATCTCCCCCTTTACTTCCTATAATTTAAAACTGTTGTAAAAATGAAAGCATTTTTTTTATTTGCCATTGCCATTTTGTTTTTAATAAATGCAAAAACACAATCGTACAAAAAAATTCACAGGGAAGCAATTGTATGTGATACGCATAACGACATCATCAGTACTTGCATAGAAAAAGGATACAGGTTTGATGATAACCTGGCCGGGAAAACGCATAGCGATCTTAACCGGATGTTTAAAGGGGGTTTGGACGTTCAGGTGTTTTCTATTTTTTGTGATGGGGAGCAACAAAATCCTTATCAATTCGCCAACCGGGAAATAGATACATTATATGCCTGGGTTAAACGCAATCCTTCAAAAATGATGCTTGTAAGCACTCCCAAACAACTGGAAAAGGCATTAAAAGAACACAAACTCGCATCGATGATAGGAGTAGAAGGCGGACATATGATTGAGGATGATCTCAGCAAACTGGATAGTTTATATAAACATGGCGCCAGGTATATGACTTTAACCTGGAACAATAATACTTCATGGGCAACCAGTGCAGAATATGAATCGGGAAATCAGGAAAAAAATGGAATCAATGACACTACTTCCCAAAAGAAGGGTTTAAATGACTTTGGCAAAGAAGTAATAAAAAGAATGAACAAACTGGGCATGATGGTGGATCTAAGCCACGTGGGTGAACAAACTTTTTGGGATGCCATCAACACTTCCAATAAACCAATTCTGGTTTCTCACAGTAATGCATATGCGCTATGCCCTGTATTTAGAAATTTAAAAGACGATCAGATAAAAGCAGTTGCCAAAAATGGCGGAGTTATAGATTTAAATTTTTACCCGGCTTTTCTGGATAGTACCGTGGGGGCCCAACAAACCCTTTTCTTAAAAAAACATAAAGAAGAAAAAGATTCTCTTATTGCAGCAGGTAAAAATAGTTTTGAAGCAGAAGATATTATTTTCAGTAAATACAAAATTGAAGTAGAAGAAATGCAAGCTCCTTTTCATTTAATCTTCGATCACCTTGCTTATATTGTTAAGCTCGCCGGCATTGACCATGTTGGCCTTGGCGGTGATTTTGACGGAATTCCTTTTACGCCAAAAGTACTTACTGATGTCACCAAATACCCTATGATTACAAAAGAGTTGATAGTGCGCGGGTATTCTAAAAAGGATATAAATAAAATATTAGGTGGAAATTTTATCAGGGTGTTTAAAGCAAATGCTGCCGCCAATTAATGGCGGGAAAAAAGTTAGTTGATAGAGATTTTATTAAAATTCATCCTTAATTTTAAAATAAAAAACATGAAATCTGCATATTTTTTTATTCTGCAATTTCTATTGTTGTTCGCACTACCTGTAAAGTCCCAAAAGTTTTCTCCATTGGTTAACTCTTTTATCAGTAAATAATGACACTATCGCGCTTACTCATGCTCTCGTAATTGATGGTACCGGACAACCGGCGAAATCCGATCAAACAATAATAATTATTAAAGGACGCATTACAGGCATTAGCAATTTTGCAAGTATTCAAATTCCTCCCAATACAAGATTTATTGATTGCACCAACAAAACCATTATTCCCGGAATGATCATGATGCATGAACACATGTTTTATGGAGAAGTTGTTAGTCCATTATATGTTGGGCAGGAAATGGCCGTTTCATTTCCCCGGCTATACCTGGCAGGTGGTGTTACCACTATGCGCACCACCGGCAGTACCGAACCTCAAACTGATCTGAATATCAGAGACTGGATCAGGCAAGGAAAAATACCCGGACCAGATATAGATGTAACAGGGCCATATATTGAAAGAGAAGGCTTGCCTATTCCGGAAATATTATTTGTCCATAATCCTGAAGAAGCCGCTAAAGAAGTAAACTACTGGGCAGACATGGGTTGTACTTCTTTTAAATTATACATGGATATTACCAAAGCAGATATGAAAGCCTCAATAGAAGCCGCGCATAAAAGAGGACTGAAAGTTACTGGTCATTTATGCTCAATTACTTATCGTGAAGCAGCAAATCTTGGTATTGATAACCTGGAACATGGATTTTGGGTTAGCAGCGATTTTGATCCTCTTAAAAAGGAAGATGAATGTAATCAACCGGCACAATCTTCCTCCTTATTAAAGTTGGATAAAAACAGCCCGGCTATGAAAGACCTGATGAAACTTTTAATAAAAAAAAATGTAACTATTACATCCACCTTACCCGTTTTTGAACCTTATTCCGGCAGAGAATTATTTCCCGGTCGTGCAGATAGTGCGGTATCATTCCAGGCAAGAGAGCGGGTAATGAAAACATATCAATTCAAAACAGGAAAAGATTCTGATAATATTGCTATGTTTAAAAAAGAAATGTTTTGGGAAAGACAATTTGTGCAAATGGGTGGCCGCTTAATGGCTGGTATTGACCCAACAGGGGCAGGCAGGGTAATTCCGGGATATGCAGACAGGCACACCTTGGAATTATTGGTTGAAGCGGGCTTTACCATACCCGAGGCTGTAAAGATTTGCTCGCTGAATGCAGCGGAATACCTTGGCCGTGAAAAAGAAACGGGAAGTATTGCCGTTGGCAAACAGGCAGACCTCGTCTTGATTAATGGCGATATTGAAAAGGATATTAAGAATATAAAAAATACAGAAATAGTATTTAAAAACGGGATTGGTTATAATTCTCAAAAATTATTTGAATCTGTAAAAGGAATGGTTGGTTTGTATTAAAAATTTCAGGTACTTCTTTTTTAAAAAAGATAATCAGCAAAATGAAAATATTGATTTTACTATTAGTTTTCCCTTTTCAATTATTGGCTCAACCGTTCACAAAAACGGAAATTAATAAATGGCAACAGCAAGCAAAAAATGTTTCCATAATCCGCGACAATTATGGCATTCCGCATATCTATGGCAAAACCGACGCTGATGCGGTTTTTGGTTTGCTTTATGCCCAATGTGAAGATGATTTTAAAAGAGTAGAATTGAATTACATTGAAAAATTAGGTCGCATGGCAGAAGTAAAAGGAGAAAAAGAATTGTACAACGATCTGCTCATACGACTGGTAATTGATTCTACTGATGCCATAGCAGATTACAACAAAGCGCCTGCATGGCTAAAAAAACTTTGCAATGCTTTTGCCGATGGCATTAATTATTATCTCTATAAAAATCCAAACTCACAGCCCGTATTATTAAATCGCTTTCAACCCTGGTATCCCCTTCTTTGGACCGACGGAAGTATAGGCGCTATCAGTACTGCAGATATTAGTGTAAGTGAATTGAAAAATTTTTATTCAGGCAAAAATGAACCGGTCGTTGTAAAAGAAAAAGTGGAAGAGCCTGTTACAGGTTCCAATGGTTTTGCATTCGCACCTTCCATTACCCAATCACATCATTCTATTTTATACATCAATCCGCATGTTACATTTTATTTCCGTCCAGAAGTACAGATGGTAAGTGAAGAAGGATTGAATGCGTATGGCGCAGTTACCTGGGGGCAGTTTTTTGTTTACCAGGGATTTAATGAACATTGTGGCTGGATGCATACTTCAAGTTATGCAGATGTCTCGGATGCGTACATAGAAAAATTAAGTGAGAAAAATAACCGGTTTTATTACGAATATGATCATAAAGAAAAACTGGTTTTACAAAAGAAAATCATACTTCATTATCTTGATGGAAATGCAATTAAAACAAAAACCATCAATGCATTATATACCGGCCATGGGCCAATTATGGCCAAAAGAAATGGCGAATTCTTAAGTGTAAGGTCCAATAACAGGGATATAAAAGGTTTGATTCAAAGTTGGCAACGAACCAAAGCAAAAAGTTTCGGTGATTATAAAAAGGTAATGGATCTTCTTGCAAATACTTCGAACAATACGGTGTATGCAGATGCGGAAGGAAATATTGCTTATTGGCATGGAAATTTTATTCCGAAAAGAGATCAGAAATATGATTGGTCTAAGCCGGTGGATGGCACTACTTCAGCGACAGAGTGGAAAGGATTGCATACCGTAAATGAAAGTGTACACATTTATAATCCGCCAAACGGTTGGATAGAAAATTGCAATTCTACCCCTTTCACTGTTGCCGGAAAATATAGCCCGAAGAAAGAGAATTATCCAGTTTACATGGCGCCCGACGGGCAAAATTTTCGAGGTATCAATGCTGTTAGAATTTTAGGAAAGGAAAAATCATATACCCTGGATAAAGTAATCGCAAAAGGTTACGACACTTATCTGGCGGCATTTGAAGTATTGGTTCCTGCATTAATAAATGCTTTTGAAAAAAATATTTCTAAAGATGATTCATTATACGCCCAATTAATTGAACCAATAAACATTTTAAAAAATTGGGATTACCGCTGCGGCGAAAATTCAATAGCCACAACCCTTGCAGTGGAATGGGGAGAACGATTGTTGCCTGCCATCTTCCAAACAAGAGTTTTTAACGATGAAGAAGATGACCAGGTTACCAAAACGAAGCAATTTGCAGCAACCGCATCCCCACAAGAATTATTACAACCATTAAAAGCAACCATTAAAAGCCTTGAAAATAAATTTGGAAACTGGAAAATTGAATGGGGTAGTATCAATCGTTTTCAAAGGATATCAGGAGATATTGACCAGCAATATAATGATGACACCACAAGTCTTCCGGTAGGTTTTGCATCATCTACATGGGGAATGCTTCCTTCCTATAGCAGCCGCACATTTCCCGGAACCAAAAAAAGATATGGCGTAAATGGAAACAGTTTTATTTGCGCGGTAGAGTTTGGAAAAAAGATAAAAGCAAAATCATTACTCGCAGGTGGCGAAAGCGGAAATACTGATTCTCCTCATTTTTTTGACCAGGGATTAATGTACACTAAAGGAAAATTTAAGGATGTGTTATTCTATAAAGAAGATGTGTTGAAACATGTCGAGAGAAGGTACCATCCCGGGGAATAAAAATTAGCCCGCCCAATGGTATAAAATTTACCAGAACATTAGATCAAATGAAGACATTCTTTTTAAAGAATTCTTACCAAAAATCAGAAAATACAAAATGTTGTTTTTTAATTAATGATCCACCGTTAATTTAAACCCTGTGTTCACTGTAAAATTTACCCCGGTTTTAAGATGTATACTTCTGATGGTTGGGCTTGAGTTTACGATTACCGTTCCGCTGTTTATATATACATCTGTATTGGCATCAGGAAGTGTACCGCAACTCCAG
>DATCMY010000007.1:0-1734 GCA_036565505.1 Hanamia sp. | reverse complement strand
GTCTAATAGTAAAGGGCGGCTTTTTTTTATTTCAATTTATAGAAATCATGATTTATGCTGCTGCCGGGGTCCCTTAAAAAAGTCTTTCGGCATAAAACCCAACCTCATCGCGAAAGTGTTTTGAATGAGCTTAATAAAACTCTTACTTTAGATTGAACGTTTACTTCAGATTGATAGTTGCATTGGCGCACCCTGACAATACAAAAAACGAAACGATCGGTATTTAGTTATTCCGGCTGTTTTTTAATTTAAAGTCGAAGACCGACAAGAGCAAAAAACATTCATGGTCGTTTTTAGGGTTTAAGAAATTAATTCTTTGGAAAATAATACCAATTTCGAAACATATAGCTGTGCTAAACATTCGCCAGGTTAAAATGTTACTTTACAATAAAATGTTTAAAGCCAATTGTAATTAATTGGGTGAAAACACCCCTTAAGTTGGGTGAAAACACTCCCTTTATTACCGTTAAAAAACACCCTTAAATACCGTTAAAACACCCTCGTGAATATGTTTTAATTGTTCTATTATTGTTGAATAATAAAATTGGGTTTTCTATCTGATATTCTGAGAGAAATTTTTTTTGTTATCTGAATGAATGTTACAAAGTGCAACCCGGTGGAGAGACTCTGATATTTCGCAATTACTGAGTAAAGAAAAACACAAAGGCATTAAAACCTAAAGCAATCAATTATTGAGAGATAATAGTCAACCAGTTTTGAATAGCAATGCAACGTTATATAAAACTAAAGTGTCAATAATTAAAATTACAATTATGAAAAGTTTAAAATAGCTTCAATCTTTAAAATGAAAAAAATGAAAAAATTATTGATCTGCTTTGCATTTTCATTAATTGGTTATTTAGGATACAGCCAGGTAAGTTTTGGAATTAAATCCGGAATTAATATTGCAACAACTAAAGATCTCATTGCATATCCCAAAAATAGGATAGGATGGTATGCTGGTGGAATAGTCAAAATACATTTGAAAAAGAAAATCTTTTTACAACCAGAAATTATTTTTTCTACACAAGGAGATAGATCAACTAATCAAGTTGGTCTATCAAATATAGCTTTAAGATTAAATTATATAAAAGTCCCAGTTCTATTATGTTATAAAATCGATAATAGAACCTTTCTTTTCATAGGACCTGAACTTGGCTATCTTGCATCTGCTCATTTAGCACATTTAGGTAATGAGATTATTAATGTTTCAAAAAATTACTCATCGAAGTTTGATGCTGGTTTAGATATTGGGCTTAATTATAAGCTTATTAAAGATTTAATAATTGAATCACGATACAATTATGGATTTAAAACTCTATATAGTGTTGATGACACTGGGAATCGTAATAGTCAAATAAATGGAGCGAACCGAGTCTTTCAAATTGGCTTTAGTTATATTTTTCATAAATAATCAATTACCAAAACTAAAAAACTAAAAAAATGAAAAAAATTTATTTCATCATTGCTCTTTTCTTAATTAGTAATGTGTTATTAGCAGATCAAGAAACCATTTGTGTGATAACTAACACCGGTTCCTCCGGGCAAGCTTGTAACTCCACTGATTTAGGATATATTAATCCTTCTTTGCCCTTGTTGGGTGTGTCACGAATGAAAAGGATACGTTTTCTTTTCAATGCTGTATAAGAGATGAGGGCAGGCCCCTCATATACGCCTTGCAGAAGGGGTATATAAACTACTTCATGGTGCTGTAATCAAAAGTTATGGTATTGA
>DATCMY010000006.1:0-3632 GCA_036565505.1 Hanamia sp. | reverse complement strand
GAATTATTTCTTACCAGCAAACCTGGCCCTGGCTTGTGTATGAGATTGATGGAGTGATTGCAGGTTATGCTTATGCATCCCGCTACCGTGAGAGAGTGAGTTATCAATGGTCAACCGAAAGCTCGGTGTACATTCATGATTCTTATCATCGACGTGGAGTGGCAAAAGAATTATATAAGGCATTATTCGAAATATTAAAATACCAGGGATGCAGGAATGTGTATGCAGTGATCAATTTACCTAATGATAGAAGTGTTTCCTTTCATGAAAGTTTTGGTTTTACCTGGTTTGCCAATTATAAAAATGTAGGATACAAACTGGGCCAATGGAAAACCGTTGGATGGTGGCTACTGATCTTGAATGAATATTCAAATGAACCTGCACCACCATTACCACTTTCTGAAATCGATACTTCTATTTTTAGCTTTGGAAAGGTTTAAATTATTCATATTCAAATTCAATTGTTCCTTTTCCTGAATTTCCATTTATCAAAAACCCAGTAAGTGAGTTTGGTCGATAAGATACCAAGACCCGCACCGGCAAGCACTTCCGTTAGCAGGTGTTGCTGAGTGTAAATTCTTAAAACACCAACGGTAGTTGCTACCAGGTAGCCGCTATAGCTAAGAATTTTGTGACTGTCTTTTAATTCCTGGTGTATAATTTCTGCACCCCTGAAAGCATTGGCTGTATGGCCTGATGGAAACTCTGTATTCTGCGAATTATATACTTCCATGTGTGAAGAAATCTGTCTCATTACATAACCAATACCACCGGTAATAACAATGGATCCCGCATCTATAAGAAGGTGTTCCTTAAAGCTGTGTTTGGTCTTTACTTTAAAAGCATCCATGGTATAAATAGATGCAGAAGGTACCCACATCAAATAATCAGCAGCATCAGTATGAAAGTCGGGATGGTTTTTTTTCATATCTGCCATAATAGTATTATCCAGTTTTTGGATTCCGGTTACTGCCGGCTTTAAGCCACTATATATCAGGAAGGTTCCGGGCACTATCAGTGAAACAGGTTTAAAATAATTGCTGTGGCTAACATCATGATGTATGGCAGTATCTGAAAGAGGATTCGTTATTTGCCCGGATACCGGAAGGCTCAAAATAATAACGGGCACAATCAGCAAGTATAAGCCCAACCATTTTTTTATCATCTGCAAAAAATTTAAAATCAAATTATTAAATCAGTGTTTTTGTTACCGCCATTCATCTAAAACCAGGCGAAAATACTAAGGATGATTATTTATTATGCATTTTTTTAAGAACAAATGGTTAAACGTGTTCAGTGATCAATTTACCCGGATAAAAAAAGATAGCACAAAACGTTCCTACGGAACGAGATCAACTTTTCTATTTTCTACCTATTAAATATTCCTATGGAACAACAAACAAAATAATATTTTTATTCGTTGAATTAGTATTATAATTAGCTAATAAAGGTGAATATTCAACCAATTATTTTTCTTAGTTTTATTATGATTTATGATTTCGCTTATTAACCCCATGCACTTCTATATTACTAATTCTTTAAAAAGTGTTTATGAAAAAAATTAATTTTTATTGGATGATCCCGGCAATCAGCCTGTTGATGTTGTCGTGTAAACTGGCCAATAAAGATCAGCTTGCCGGCTCTACAACCAGCAACACTGCCTTTGATATAAAAAAAGCAAAATCATTTATTGATAGTATCAATGCGAAATTTACTGAGCAGGTGAAGAATGGTGATTCAGTGGCATTGGCGTCTCATTATTGGCCGGATGCTGAACTGTTGCTCTCCCACAGTGAACCCATAAAAGGGCAAGACATTCTTTCTGCATGGGGAAGCATGATCCGTATGGGAGTAAAAGATATGACTTTTGTAACCACTGACCTTACCGGTGATGCAAGCTTTTTGATTGAAACGGGTACCTACGAAATGAAAGGAGAAAACAATACATTACTTGATAAAGGCAAATATGTGGTAGTATGGAAACAGGAAAATGGTGTATGGAAATTGTACAGGGATATGGGCAATACCAATTTGCCGGCTCCGGCATCCAAATGAGGAAAGGGGTATTTTGATTTGTCCTGATTTTGGTACTAACTATAACTTATACACGAATTTCAACTTACATACTGCTACTTCTTAACATAAAACATTGATATGAAATTTCTTACCTTTTCCCTGCTATTTAGTTTTTATAATGTATGCTTCAGCCAGGATACTCATATAGGAATCTTCGATAAGAGTGCTGATATTGGCAATCCAAAAAATACAGGCTCAGCCCGCTATGACGAAGCTACACAGACCTATTATCTTAAAGGTTCCGGTTATAATATATGGTTCAACAGGGATGAATTTCAATATTTATATAAAAAAATAAAAGGCGATTTTATTCTCACTGCCAACTTTTCATTTCTGGGAGAAAAAGGAAATGACCATAGAAAAATAGGTTGGATGATCAGGGAATCTTTGGATGATGCCGCCGCAAGTTATAATGCCGTTACTCATGGAGATGGCCTTACCCTTTTGCAATGGAGGCCTTTGCGGGGTGCCTACATGCGTGATCCTGAAGAAGAAATATTCTTTCCCAAAAAAATAGTTTTTCAAACCATTCAATTGGAACGTATTGGTAAGACCATAACGATGCGGGTAGCCAATTGGGGAGAGCCTTTGCAGGTTGTTGGCTCTACAAAAATGTTTAGCATGCAGGATTCTGTATATGTTGGCCTGTTTATTTCATCTCATGATCCTGATAAGATGGAAGAAGCAAAAATGTGGAATGTGCGTATAGACAAGCCCGTTAATAATAAATATTATCCCAACCCCAATATTAAAGTAAAAGCGTTCCAGGGAGAGTTAGGCAGTCGTATGGAAACCATGAATGTGTTTGATGGTGAAAGAAAAGTAATTCTCGAATCGAAAGGCAGGTTTGAAGCGCCCAACTGGATGCCTGATGGCAAAAAGCTTTTATTTAATGAGAATGGTTCTATCTATACCATTCCCGTTGATGGTGGCAAGCCTGAAAAAATAAATACAGGAACACTGGATAAGATAAACAATGATCATGGTATTTCATTCAATGGCAAAATGCTTGCGATCAGTTGTCAGAGCCCAAATTTACCTGGTGGAGAATCTGCCGTTTATGTTCTTCCTCTTTCAGGTGGTGACCCAAAATTAGTAACGGGACAAACTCCTTCTTACTGGCATGGCTGGGCTCCTAATGGAAAAGATGTTGCCATTGTTGCCCAACGCAACGGACTCAAAATTTATAATCTTTATAAAGTTTCAATTGCCAACAGAGCAGAAACCGCTTTGACAAATAACACCGAAGGCCATGTGGATGGCCCGGAATATTCTCCGGATGGAAAGTACATTTATTATAATGCCAACCCAACCGGCACCATGCAGATCTGGCGTATGAAACCGGATGGATCGGGAAGGGAACAACTTACATTTGATGAGCGCCATAATTGGTTTCCACATATCTCTCCTGATGGTAAATGGATCGTTTATATTTCTTTCCCGAATGATATAGAACCTAACGGCCATCCATCTTATAAAAATGTGACTTTAAATTTAATGCCCACATCTGGTGGAGCGCCCAGAGTTATTGCTTATTTATATGGAGGACAAGGAAC
>DATCMY010000005.1:0-3191 GCA_036565505.1 Hanamia sp. | reverse complement strand
GGGTAGTGGCTTATTTGTTATCAGGGAAAACATCCCCTACCTATTGGGCATCTTAACAGATATTGATAAGGTTGATTCCTTTTCCGGCACCAAAATAGCCGTATTAAATGACTGGCTCAATGCAAAAAAGCTACCTGCACTCAACTTTGATTCGCAACAAGAAGTTTCTTTAAAAAATGATGTCGACATCTACATTAAAGAAACGGTAGCAAAAATGGCCCAGCAATTTATGCCGGGCGAACAGTTAAAAACGATAAATGATTTTGACTTATCAACCGGCATAACTTTTCCGAGCCTTAAAACACTTTCGAGCCGCGACAACGTGGTGCAACAATGTCATGTCTATCTACAATCAACCGGCTGCCTTTGGGTGCATGGCGATGTAGGGATCGGAAAAACCCATTTAGCGTACTTGATCGCATTAAACAATTCAAACCATTTTTGGCTGGACTTTAGTGATTTTGAGGCAACTACATTTTTTCAGTATTTATTAAGATCATTTTGTAATTCATTGGGCATCCAACCATCAACCGATTTTGTTAAAACCATTGATCTTATTTATGAACGCATCCCGGATCAGTCAATAGTCGTTTTAAATGACCTGCCAGAGCTTACCGGACAAACAAGCGTCCAAAATGCCTTAAACACGTTTTTGCTTAAAGGAACGGCAAAAAGCATCAAGTTTATTGTGACCAGCAATTATTTACCCGTTACAACTATGGTGGATTTGCTAGGTGACAACCTGGTTGAATACCCTATTCCAATGTTTGGTGACGAGGAATGCAAGCAAGTCCTGATCGCTTATGGGGCAACCGATGATTTAGATAATATTGCTCGAACTGTTGTACTGCTTACCGATGGGCACCCCTTAATTATTAACGCGGTATGCCGTTATCTTAAAGAAAAGAGTTGGGTAATCGACCGGGTGACCCTTAACAGCTTATTTAAAAATGATTACGGCAAACAACTGGACAAAGAAACTTATGAGCGGCTCTTGGCTTCAACAGAGGATGAAGATTCGCGGCAATTACTTTATAGATGTAAACTGATCATTGGTGCTTTTTCAGACCGCGAACTACAGGTCGTAAGCAACGTTGATCCGATAATCGACAATTTAAACTTAAAGGTTATCCGTTTGACAGGGTTATGGCTTAAAACAGTACAAGAAGGAAAATATCAGCTTTCCGCCCTGATCAAACGCCTTGGACAAAACTTTAGTCAGCAATTGTCCGAACTTATTAATCAGGCCCTGGGTGATGATATTCTTCTTAAAAGCTCGTTAAACCCCAATGATGCTTTAAAGGCCCTGCAATATTTCGACAGAGCAAAAGCGTATAATCAAGCTACTTTACTTTTAGTAAAAGTATTGACCTCCTCCATGGAAAACCCAAAGCTTTTTTACGATTGGGGTTTTGCATTGTATTGGTATTTTGAAGCGCTACCAGCACCGATCCACCCATTTGCGAAACTATACATCCGTTTTCTACAGATCAACCTTGCCCTGATAGAAAACAAAGAAACTGACTTTTTAATAGCGGACTTAAATCGCATTGCAGCGAATGAAGATGTTGGTGAATCGGGGAAAGGTATTGTCAGCTTACTGAATTTCAGGTTGAATGCAGATAAAGACCCGGTAGGAGCTTTAAGTAGCTATATCAATGCGACGCAACAGCTTTCCTCTTTTATGGAAAAAAATGAGGAGGTTGAAACGCCGGATGGCGCAAAATTAAAGGATGTGATATGGTTAACATTCTATAATTTAAAAACAGAAGAACAATATGAACAATGGTTTAAAGCATTTCAAACCAGCGGGATAGACATCGCCACGATAGAAAACAATCAAGGTTACATGCTGGCGGGGATATCCTTACATAGAAATTTACTCGCCGTTAATCCATTGGAGAAATGGCCGGCGCTCGAAGATACCCTACGTTTAATTTTGAAGGCTTCTTTAGCGCAAAAATTGTATTTGATTGCGGCTTACGCCATTAGAAATTTGATACAGCTTATTTTTTGCACCTCAAAAGATTTAGCCAAAATTGAAAAAATCCTGATCGAACATGCCGAGTTCATTAACCTGTCACCAATTTACAAGTTCCTGGTATATGATGAATTAGGGCATCAATATTCTTACGCCGGGCATAATGACCAGGCGCTAATTGAGTTGTCAAAAGTTGCTGATGTGGAGGTTCCCGAGACCTATACAGAATCGGTAACCTTTTTAATAGCCTATGCAGACCTGATCAGCAGTAAAAGTCAATTGACCGCACATGCGTACATCGTCAAGGCCCTGGAACGCACACTAAACAGCGAGTATTACACGCCGATAGAACAAATTAAACTATATGGCGAAGTAGGGATTTCCTACTTTTTGATTGGTAAGCCTTACGAATCCATAAAATCCCTGGAAAAGTCATTTGATATGTTACTAAACGCCTATGATAACAGTGATGATTTTAAAGCGACCATCGTCAGGAATGGCCATAACGCGAACTATATTTCACAGGTAATTCTTCATGGCGCACCACCTGAAGAAACATCAGATGGAGAAATTTACGCGCCACCAACCAGGCGCTCATTTTTCTTTTCAGATGAAAAACTATTAAAAGGAGGATTTTATTTTGAGCAAAGACGATACATAAATTGTATCATCTACCAATCCACGAATGAACATTACGGGGATTACCCCGATTCAAAAAAATGGGCGCTCAAATCAATAGAAATTGCGCTAAAGTTGAACTCCGCTGAATATGCATCCCTACTTTATAGAAATCTATTCTATATCGTGATGGATCGGGATTATAATAAGGCGATTAACCTTTACAATGAGATCAAACAAGCGTACATCGCTGCCGAGAATGAGCCTATTATAACCAGCCGCCTGCCTGAAAGGCCACCAGGGTTAGTGGACTTTTCAAAAAGTGATTATTCGTTCTTTGAAGAAGTATTAATACCTATCGTTTATCAAGTTGCCCAAGACATTGTTAATGGTGCTATTGGTCCAGAAGACTATCCACAAATTATTTCCGATCTATTCGATAACCCAAACATACACGTTACCGATACAGATACACTGGATTTTATTAAAATACTCTTTGAAAAAGTATTGCTAAACGAGATAACAAGACATGATTTTCAAACCCTCTTGGCAACTTATAAAGGAGCATCAGAAGATCAGGTAATTACTGTAG
>DATCMY010000004.1:0-11150 GCA_036565505.1 Hanamia sp. | reverse complement strand
TCCTTAATACTGTCCACGTATTCGGTTTCTTCCGTGCTTGGGTTGGTGTCATCAAAGCGCAAATTGGTAGCGCCATTGTATTTTTGGGCAAGGCCAAAGTTCAGGCAAATGCTTTTAGCATGGCCTATGTGCAGAAAGCCATTGGGCTCGGGCGGAAACCTGGTTAGTATTTTTTCATACTTGCCATTTCGAAGATCTTCTTCTACAATTTCTTCTATAAAATTCAGGCTCTTTTCTTCAGACATATTCTTTACTATTGAATTATTTTATATTGAATTATTTTTATCGTTGTTTTCCTCAAACTGACAATCGTTGTTGTAATGTAAATTTAATATTTATTCTCTCTTTCATGTTTTCCTTTATTTTACTGTTCATTTTTCATAGATGCAGGATTAAGACTAAGCGCTGGCTACATAAATTACCGAACTGCATTTTCTTTTTTTGGCTAAAGTTTTAAAATTGGAAATGAGCCCTGAAATAAGGGCTTTTACGGGGTGCGGCCTTCCAGTTTTATATTGCTCGCTCAGCATACTAACATACACACTATCGTACCACATCGGTTTCTCCATTTCTATTTTCAATCCATGTGTATTTAATAATTTTTTCATTGATTCCGGGGAAAAATGATAAAGATGTCTTGGCACATCATAAGCTGCCCAAAACTCTTTATAAATGGCAGCATCGTATGATGTATAATTTGGTACAGCTATAAAAAGTTTTCCGCCGGGTTTTAATAGTTTTTTTAATTGATTAATATAATCATGAAGATCATGGACATGCTCCAATACATGCCACATAGTAATGGCATCAAAAGTTTGCACAGGCAAGCTATAAAATTTTTCGATTTGTTCTAATTGCAATCCATATAATTCCAAAGCCTTTTCTCTTGCCTTACTATCGGGTTCAAGGCCGGTAATATTCCATTTCGCATTTGCCATGGCATGCAAAAAGGCTCCGGTTCCACAGCCTACATCCAATATTTTTCCTGTTTTTTTTCCAGTAGCATTTTCTATAAGTTTTCTTTTTTGCGCTAAAGTGCGTTTTCTTACTTTATGATAAATATAATTAATCAGCCCTTTTGAAGTATCGCTATGCGAAATATAATTTTCTGATTGGTAATATTTTCCAATTTCTTCTTTGCCGGGAATATTTTGAGTAAACCGCTGAGTACAATTTTTACATTCCCATATTTCAAACCGTTCTCCTGAAACGGTATAATCTTTTGCAGAAAAAACAAGGATTATATTTTTATCGCCACAATTGGGGCATGAATCATAAACAATCATTTTGCAAATATATTATCAATATAAAAAGGAAGATTATAATAAATAAAGGCTATTGGGGTAAATAGGTAGCCGAAGGCTCTTCCGGAGTATGTATCGTTTGGTTACCTGTAGCTGAAATTGAAAAAGAATGGTTATAAAAATGGAAGAATAACACAATAAGCGCAATTATAAAAAGAATAATTGCCATTATTTTCCACCGGGAATCTTTTATTATTTCATCTGCCTGAAAACATTGATTCATTGCGGATGAAGTAGTTTGCCTGTCGCCAACCAGCACCGCATGTTCAGCATTTTTATGAATTACTCTTCCGGCTGCAACAGGTTCAAAAAAGTTTAAAAGTTTTTGGCTTTGAAGAAAAATATTGCCCGATGCATTTTTCTGTAAACTTCCTATAGATGCAAAAATTATTTTTTCTCCCTCATTCAATTTTTCCTTTGCACTTTCGCACCAGGTTTTAAATTGTTGCTCCGCTTCCTTCTCATTGATATTTTTTTTATAGGCAATGTACCTGGTCAATTCTTCGTAATTTTTATCAGGCTTACCTGTAAAAAGTATCTCATCTTTTGGAGGAGACATTTGGTGGCTGGCAATATCCAGTTCTGCAGGGGTCGTTATTATCCTGAACTTTCCTATTCCGGGAAGATTACATTCTTTAGTTTGTACTAAAAAGGAAGTGATGAGATCTTGCATAATTCAGGCAAATATCCATATTTTATGGTGATGAAATGTAATTAATCATTCTTTAAAAATGAATGAGAATTCCTCCTATTACCTGTAAGCCATAAACCGGATAATTGCTCCAGCGTTCATATTTACTGTTGAGGATATTATCAAAATCGAGCCATGCGCTAAATTGTTTATTGATCTTGAATTCTGCGCCGGCACTAAGATCGGTGCCGCCCTTTAATGTTTTTTCATCCCCGTTTTTCAATAATGCTTTGGCGCCTGAAAAAGCAAGTAGATCTCCTTTAAATAAAACCTGTTTAAATGCATTCCACCTGAATGACCCCGTTAATTTTAAAGGAACCAAACCCCATGCTTTAGCATTATCATGCATTCCGGTATAGGTATTTAAATCGAGTGCGCCTGTAATGGTAAATTTATCCTGACTGATAAAATTCATGTCACCATGAATTTGCAGATTACTGAGTTTACTTTCATTGCTTACATAAAAACTTTTTCCATCCAGCGTATCATTTATGAATAAGGGCATATCTCTGTAAGAAATAAACGCGGCCTTTGCATTAAAATTAAAATGCTTACTCACAGTGGCTTTGATGCCGCCATAATATTGTGTTTCTTTGGTATTGTTTAAAAAAACCGGATCCTGCATATAGGGATTCTCACCACTTAACGTGCGGAAACTATTGGCAATATACCTGCCTACCCAGCCAGCCTGGATTATTAAAACTTTCTCTTGCAATTGCGCTTCACCATATATGTTAGGCAGTACAGATACGGTATTATTATTCCACGTAGGAGTAACCCCGCCATGAAAAGTAAAACGATCACTGTAATAAACCAATTCAGGCGCCAGTTGAAATAAATTGTTGGTGATGGTGGAAGTAGAATTTTTTATTTGGTATTTATCGAAATTGCCCAGGGCGGTTACCTTAACAGAAACATTTTCTCCAAACTTTTTTTCTGCCGGCAAATTTAAAAGTAAAGTGGTTTCGCTTACTTTATTTTCCCTTGAAAAAGCATGTAACGTAAGATGTGGATCGTAATTAATTCCTATATCATTTGCAGCGATATTTCTAAATCCTAAACTGGCAGAAAGGTCCTGGTAACTTCTTCTGATAGAGGCCTTATTAAAGCTATCAACAGAATGATCATACCCATACTGATAATATTCATGCTGCGCAAATGCAACACCAGCATAGGTTTCATTTTTTGCAGAAAAAATACTTCCAGTTCCTTTTATATTAATTTCACTAAAATCCTGGTTCGCAATTTTCCCCCTCGATGAAATATAATTTCCATACACGTTGGCAAGATTGTGTTTGCCATCACCAAAACTAAAGGCTCCGGAAATATAAGGTGTGGTAAAACTTCCGAATCCTACTTTTAACTGGTTTCTGTCGCCAAGTTGTAAAGCAGTATCAGTTTGCAATGCAAGAGGTTTTAAAGAAATAGGTTGATAGGCAAAAAATAAATTTTGAGGAGGAATGCTATATGCTAATCGTGGCCGTGAAGTATCGGCGGTAATAGGTGAAGCGTATAAATTTATTTTTACCGCATTGCGCAGAACCGGTTTGTAGGAAGAGGTGATCTCTATCGTTTGTCTTCTTGTAGAATCTGCCTGGGCATTTATTTTACTATAAAAAAAAGAAAATGCTATTAAGAATAATATTATTTTATTTCCTGGCTTTCTCATGATCAATTTTTTTAACATGGGTAACATTTATTAAAAATTGGGTATGTTTTATTTATTGGTTGTAGGAGTAGTTGTTGATTCTACTTTCGAATTGCTTTGTTCCTCGGCGGTGGCCCTGTCTAATTTATCCTGGGCTTCTTTTTTCAATTCAGGGATAGTAGCGTTATCAGCTACACTTTTATAAGTGGCTTTGGCATTGAAATAATCTTTTTCCTTCAGATAAACATCACCCAATAAAATATAAGCTTTGGCGACCCAGTAATCATAAGAGCCGGTAACTTTTATCACTTCAAGAGCGGCTTTTTCAGCAACAGGTAGTTGATTGAGAATAAAATGGCAATTGGCAATTTCATAACGGGCCTCGGCTCCCCATGCCGATTTATTAATGGAAGCAACTTCCTTGAAAGCCGCAATCGCTTGCTCACATTGATTATCTGCCTGCAGCGATTTTCCCAAAACCAAATTGGCAATGGCTTTATCATCTGTACTTAATCCTTTTTTGGTTAGTAAGTCTTTTGCAGTGTTATTGGCTTCTGTAAAGTCTTTGGTTTGATAATCGCTTCTTACCAATCCACGCAAGGCTTCCAATTGGTTTTCAGGTGTGGTGGCTAAATCACGCAATTTTGCAAAATAAATTTTTGATTTGGCATAATCCTGCAATTCAAAATAATCAATACGGGCTGCGGCAAATGCTGCTCTTTCTGCAAAAGGGCTGCTGCCCTGGTTTACAACTGCTTCATAACCTTTCAAAGCATTTGGCCAGTCTTTATTTTTTGAATAACATTCGCCAAGGTAAAAATTAGCTTCTAAGGTAGAAGCGCCTTGCGGATAGGTTGATAAATAATTGTTCAAACTGCTAATGGCTCCCGCACAATCATTATTAGTGTATTTAAGTTCTGCTGCTGCAAAAGTTAATGAATCGGCTTCTGAAACACTGATTACCTTTCCGGATTTTCTTATGAAATCAACATAGTCATTCGGCCTGCCCATTTCCACATAAATATTTTTCATGTTATCCAGCGCTTCATCTGCTTCATCCGACTGTGGATAAAGACTAATCAGCTTTTGATAATTTTTTAATGCTTCATCATTGTTATTCAGATTATAATATACAAGTCCGAGCTTCAGGTAAACTTTTGGAAATTGCCCACTGGCAGATTTTATGTCCAATACTTTATTAAGATAAGGAATGGCATCCCTGAATTTTTCCTGCAACATATAGGCATTCGCTATTTGCATGTACGATTCTGCAACAAGATCACTTTGCGGATAACGCAGAACAAGTGCATTAAATGTTTTTATTTTTTCTGAAGGGCTATTAATTCCATTGATGAGGGCAACCTGGTATAAGGCATAATCACTTTGAGAAAGACCATTGTTAATTACATTTTGATACATGCTTTTTGCAGTACTGTAATTTTTTTGCATGAAATAGGAATCTGCGGCCCTTACATAAGCATCCAGCGCCAGGGAAGAAGATTGTGAAGAAACAGAAGGTGCTACCCGCTTAAAATTCTCCAGTGCTTTCGCATAATTTTCTGTTTTAAGATAACTGTATCCTAAAACATATTTTGCATAGGTTGGATTGGCTTCACCTTGTATTCCGCCTATTTGCAAATAATCACTCATATACTTAATAGCTTCATCATACCGGTTAAGCCTGTACGCAATTTCCCCTTTCCAGAATTGGGCAAAAGGTAATACAGCGCCTGCATTGGGATCGCGGATTATTTTTGTAAGCAGATCATCTGCTTCGTCTAAATTTCCGTCATTAATAAATTCTGTCGCTCTTCCAAAAAGAATCTTAGGATAAACTCTTAACATGGTCGGTGTTGGCTTACCAAAGGATTTATACATTGCCAATGCATCTACATAGCTATTGGTGTTGGCTAATAAATTTATTAAAATCTCTTTTGCTTCATTTGCATAAACGGAAGTAGGGTAGAGGTCTAGAAAATGATTCATGGAACTTAAAGCAACATCCTGGTAACCCAGTTCGTAAGAAAGTTTTGCATAATTGAATCTTGAAATTTCCTGGAGTAAACGGTTGCTGTTATTATCGGCACTATATTGAAAAGCATTTCGTGCATTTTCTTTTTGATTAGTTCTTAAATAAAGATCACCTAATAAGTACATGGAGTTTTGTCCTAAAGAATCTTTCTCATTACTCAATTGTTTAAAACCTTCAATGGCCTTATTTACCTGGTTGGCATCATAATAACAATAGCTCAGTTCATACATTACTTCCTTAGTGACTTTGTCGCTGCTGTTTACGTAAGTTTCCAATAATGGGAGCGCCTTTTGAAATTGTTTTTTCTCAAAATAAATTTGTCCTATTAAAAGATTTAGGTCTTTGCGGTAATACACATCATTTTGTAAAAGTGCATTTTCTCCATAGCGCAAAGCCTCATCTGGTTTGCCCTGAAAATAATATATCTGAGTAATATAATAAGGAACTAATCCATGGTACTTTTGAATAGATTCTACTTTTTTGAAAGAATTCAATGCTTCATTATAATCTTTATCGCGGTAACTTATAAAACCGTAATAATAATTGGCGTCGTAATAATATTTATTACCCGGCAATTGATGAATTTCATTAAATAAAGGTTTTGCTTTATCAAATTGGGACACATTAAAATAAGAATAAGCCAGTTCAAATTTCGCATCTGCAATTTCATCATTGCTTAAATTATCATAACCGGCTCTTTCATAATAAATCACAGCACGGGCATAATCATTCTTTGTAAAATAATACCTGGCAAGGTAAAAACTCATGATCTGTTGGCGCGGTTCATTATTGGCAGCATCAATAAAAAGTTTCGCCGAAGCTTCTGCAGTTTCCTGGTTTAGCTTAAGTCCGCATACAATATAATAATAAGCCACATCCTGGTTTAAATAGGAATGACTGCTTTGAGTATTCTCAGGATACTTGTCCAGCAAGGGTTTTAGCAAAGGATAGGCAAGGCTGTATTCGCCCTTTATAAAAAATTCTTTAGCTTCTTTATAATTTTTTTCAGGATCGGTAACATTATTGTTTGGCTGCGAAAAACAGGAAACAGAAAATAGGATAAAGGTAATGGGCAACAAAAAGCGATTCATCAAGTTTATGATTTTATTTTTTAATGATGCAATAAAAAGCTAACAGTATATTAAAAAAAAGATAAAAAAATTCATTGCAAAAGTACAAACACCGTTCCAGTAATTAGTTGTTCAATAAATTTATGGAAGAACTAAAAACACTTTAAATTGCGCAAATCTTTGTTAACACAATTATAAAAAATTTATTATGAATAGATTTCTGTCAACAAAATATTCTGCAGGAGCATTCAATTTCGGCATATTTGTTTTAAGAGTTACCTTAGGATTATTATTAGTGAGTCATGGTTATGATAAAATGGTTCACTTCGCTGAACTTAAAAACAGGTTCATGAATTTTATGAATTTAGGCTCTACCGTTTCTCTTTCACTTATCATTTTTGCGGAATTTTTTTGCGGTATATTTTTAATCCTTGGACTCTTCACAAGATTTGCCAGTATTCCTGTACTCATTGCTATGAGCGTAATTGTATTTATGGTAGCTCATGGGCATGTTTTTGCTGAAGGCGAAAGAGCTACTATTTATTTGGCGGCTACATTTGCAATACTGCTTTGCGGCCCCGGAAAAATAAGTGTTGATGGTATGATTGGGAAATAGAAGCCGTTTATTAATTATCAATTTTCAATTATAAATATTGTTTACTCACAAAACACAAATACGGGTTCATTATGCACTTACCGATCAAATGGGATTTGTGTATTATGGGCATTATGCGCAATTTTATGAGATAGGACGTACAGAAGCACTGCGCAGCCTGGGATTGACGTATAAAGAAGTGGAAGCAATGGGCGTGATCATGCCGGTAACTGAAATTCACAGCAGATTTTTGCGACCTGCTTTATATGATGACCTGATAACAGTGGTTACAACTGTGAAAGAAATGCCTGTTCATCATAAAATAACTTTTCACAGTGAAATTTATAATGAGAAAAATGAATTGCTGAATGTAGGCGATGTATCGCTTTATTTTGTGGATGCCAAAACCATGAAGCGTTGTGAGATGCCTTTGCTAATTAAGGAAAAGATGGGTGAATATTTTAAATAGCTAATTTTTCTTATTGAAATAATATTCTTCTTCAAAATATCTTCAGATTCATTTTGTAATTTTTCAAAAAATTATTTTAGTTGAAAATACTTATTATAGAAGATGAAAAGGAATTGAGCGCCAGCATTGCGGATTATCTTTCCTCTCAGGATTATACCTGTGATGTTGCTGATGATTTTGCGGGTGCTATTGACAAAACCGAATACAATAATTACGATTGCATTTTACTGGATATTAGTTTGCCGGGTGGCAGCGGATTAAAAATTCTTGAACGGCTGAAAGAAGATAAAAAGACCGATGGCGTTTTAATCATTTCCGCAAAAAATTCTTTAGATGATAAAATCCAGGGTCTTAACCTGGGCGCAGACGATTATTTATCGAAACCCTTCCATTTGTCTGAGTTGAATGCCAGGATAGCGGCTATTATCAGGCGAAAAAACTTTGAAGGAAATAACCTCATTGAGTTTCATAATCTAATTATTGATACACAAAGTAAAACAGTAACGGTGAATAAAAATTTGGTAGAACTTACTAAAAAGGAATATGAATTGCTATTGTATTTTATTTCTAATAAAAAGAGGCTGATCTCTAAAGATGCAATAGCAGAGCATCTTTGGGGAAATGATATGAGTGGTAACTTTGATTTTATTTATACCCACATAAAAAATTTAAGGAAAAAATTAATGGACGCCGGGGATGCCGATTATATTAAATCGGTGTATGGAATGGGATATAAATTTACCAATCAATGAAATTACTGGCAAAATACAACAGGGTAACTATTCCTATTACCATTGCTACACTTTTAATCAGCAGCATTGCTTTTTATTTTATTCTTCATTATGTACTGGTACATCAACTCGATAAAGATCTTTTGATAGAAAAGCAGGAAATTCTGCATCACGTATTTGAAACAGGGACCTTGCCGGAAGTTTCAAATTATAAAGACCAGCAAATAAATTTTACGCTTTCGAAAGGCCAGGTTCTTAAAAATAAATTCTCAACACAAAACGAATATGATAAATCAGAAGGTGAAGAAGAAACTTTTCGCAGGCTCGATTTTCCAGTAACTGTAAAAGGAAATACCTATATAGCGACGGTAAGAAAATCGCAACAGGAAACGGAAGATATTGTACGGTTAATTCTGATGATTACTTTTTCAGTAATTGCTTTTTTATTGTTGATAATATTTATTGCCAACAGGCTTTTACTCGGTAAATTATGGCAACCTTTTAATAATACCATTGAGCAATTAAAACAATTCAACCTGTTGGGAAAAAATGAAATTGAATTACATAAAACCAATGTGGATGAATTTACAGACCTCAACAGCGCTGCTTTTTTAATGACTCAAAAAGTAAATGCGGATTATGAATTGTTGAAAAGCTTTACCGAAAATGCTTCGCATGAAATTCAAACGCCATTGGCTATCATTAAAACAAAATTGGAATTATTATCGCAATCTGAAAATCTTAGCGAACCTCAAATAAATGCTATACAATCCTTAAATGCTGCAACTACGCGGCTTTCAAAATTAAACCAGTCATTGCTGCTGCTGACCAAAATTGAAAACCGGCAGTTTGTAACTACGGAACAGGTAAATATTTCTGCTATTCTTTTGAGCTATCTTGATAATTTTGAAGAGTTGGCCGAAACAAAAAATATAAGCATTAAAAAAAATATTGGAAAGGATCTATTGGTAGAAATGAATGAATCATTGGCTGAAATTTTAATTTCTAATCTTATCATCAATGCCATTAAACATAATCACAAAGAGGGAAGTATAGAAATAGACATTGAAGGAAATACATTATCCATCAGCAATACAGGTAATGTGCCCACAAACGGAACTTCTGAATATTTCGAAAGATTTAAAAAAGATTCTGCTTCCAATGATTCATTGGGGCTTGGATTGTCAATCGTAAAAAAGATTTGCGAAACGTACGGCTTTTTAGTTTCGTATAAGTATGAGAGTGAGAGGCACATCGTGAGTATACAATTTACCGGCTAAAAGCCTTGCCTGACGGTCTCCGTCTGACAAGGCTTTTAGCTTGACGGTCTCCGTCTGGACGGAGACTGTTAGACGATTCTTCAATTCAGTCAGACGGAGACCGTTAGACTAAATTGAAGAATTACTTTCACATTGATGCAGGATCCTGGTTAAATATCTTTGCCATTACTTCATAAAGATCCGGATGGTTCTCTTTAAATAAATGCGGATTCGTAAAAAAATATTCTGAAACCACTGCAAAAAATTCTGCTTTATTCGTAGCGCCATAGCTGTTAATATCTGAATGACCATTCAGAATGGCCCCGATATTTTTATTGATCAATTCCAGCCAGGTAGCGTTGTATTTCCTTTTGAGCAATACTTCCGGCAATCCATCTACTTCGCCATCTTCTTTATCCAATAAATGAACAAATTCATGAATGCCGGTATTTTCTTTTCCTTCCTGGTTATTAAATCCATAATGCAATGCTGGCTTTGATAAAATCATGATCCGTTGCATTGGGCCATTACCAACCATGCCTAAAGTATTTTTTTCATATCCACTTGCTAAGAATTCTTCCCGGTTAAATGTCTCTGGATACAGGAGTATATTATTCAGGTTGTAATACTTCCATTTATTAAAGCCGAATATTGGGATTATGGCGCTGGAAGCCACTAAAAGCTTATCAAGATCATCAACAGTTGTCTTTATCCCATCTATACGCACATAACCTAAAAACTCCTTTATTTTTTCTACAAACCTTTTTTTATTTTCATCATTAAGGCCGCGGTAAAAGGCAACATGTTCTGTTAATAACACCTTATAATTTTCGGGAAGGATAATTTTCTTCTTTGGCTTTTTATACAAAATAAAAAACACAATGAGAACTGCCAAAACGATTAATACAATAACAGGTGCCATAATTATTATTCAGATGAACACCTTTTTTCAGGAACATTCATTTGTTGTAAAAATAGTTGCTTTTTAATTTCAAAAGGAAAACCAATAATGTTAATTCGAATCAAATGAGGTGTCACGGAATATTTATTATTGTTCTATTGACTTCAAAAATATTTGAAGGGTAAAACCTTTGCGACCAATAGCTTATACAATTCTTTTGGGGCATTTTTTTGATTATCATAAAGTGATGCCGCCTTTATTTAACGTTTGCAGAAGCGGGCTTAGTGATCATAGCATGGATATTGCCTATTGTTGGGTGTGTCACGAATGAAAAGGATACGTTTTCTTTTCAATGCTGTATAAGAGATGAGGGCAGGCCCCTCATATACGCCTTGCAGAAGGGGTATATAAACTACTTCATGGTGCTGTAATCAAAAGTTATGGTATTGA
>DATCMY010000003.1:0-1788 GCA_036565505.1 Hanamia sp. | reverse complement strand
CCTTTATTATTCCTCCTCAAGTCAGACTCCCAAACCTGGAAACTAAATCCATTATTGCCACCATGCAAGTGATTTTTAAGTGGAGCGCCGAAAAGATCATTATTCATTAAATGGTAAGTTTCGCCATTTAAGGAAAAAATTCCCTGATCAATGCGGCCGCAAACACGCCCAACTATAGCCCCATGATATTTTTCTTTAGCATTCAGGTATCCATCCAGATTTTTAAATCCTAGCACTACATCGGCCCATTCATTATTTTTATCCGGAACCCACATAGATAACCACCGGGCTCCATAATTAGTAAATTGGGCCGCATATCCATTTTTATTCCTCAGCGTAAATAATTGTACATCCTTGCCTCTAATCGGTCTCTGAAAATTTTCTTTTTGTAGCAATTTCATGATGTTAAATAATACGCTATTTTCTATAGTACAAATATTAAAGGCTTCTTTTAATATACAGGATGGTCGAAAGGATGGACAAAAGTAGATAAATCAAATACCTTATAAAATAGTCATTCTTACAAAAAAAATGGATATTCTTATGGTTATTCTACCACACATTTACTTTAAGAAAAAATGGTTTGCCGGAGCAAGGTTCTGCTTGATACCAAATTCCCTTAAAATAACACTTTCATAATAATAGTCCAGCCACGCAATTGATACCTGA
The DNA here is from genome assembly GCA_036565505.1 of Hanamia sp. Taxonomy (GTDB): domain Bacteria; phylum Bacteroidota; class Bacteroidia; order Chitinophagales; family Chitinophagaceae; genus Ginsengibacter. Next base: position 1,119 of record DATCMY010000003.1, on the reverse strand, counting down.
GGTATTTATTAGCTAAACATACTTCAAAATAACTTTGTTTCCGATGAAATAAACCAATTATAATATGCAAAAGCAACCATATTCAAAAACGGAGAAAAATAGGTTAAATAAGTGAAGTACCGGTGATATTAAAATAGCACAGGCATGTTGAAAAGTATCAGAGGAATTATTTCTTCATTCCGATGAAGATTTTTTGTTTCTCAATCATTTTGGAATCCAATTTGTTTATTCAAAATTATGGTAGAATGGCATATTGGATGTTCGGGATTTCACTACAAGCATTGGAAAGAAATTTTTTATCCAAAAGATGTTCCTCAAAGATTGTGGTTTGATTTTTATTGCCGTCATTTTAATACACTGGAATTAAATGTCACGTTCTACCGGTTTCCGGAAGTTTCCATGATGACAAACTGGTATAAAAAAAGCCCTGCTGATTTTACCTTTTCTGTAAAGGCTCCGAGAGCAATTACTCACTTTAAAAAGCTGAATGATTGTGAAAAATTATTATCCGATTTTTACAATACCATTGAAGAAGGATTAAAAGAAAAAACTGGATGTGTTTTATTTCAGTTTCCACCAAAATATAGTTATACGGAAGAACGCCTCAGCAAGATAATTGCCAGCCTTGATCCGCAGTTTCCAAACGTTGTCGAGTTCAGGCATATCAGTTGGTGGAATGATGAAGTGTATTCATCTCTTGGTAAAAATAAAATTAGTTTTTCAGGAATGAGCCATCCACTACTGCCCGATCAAATTATTGAAAATACATCCTTGCTTTACTATAGAATGCATGGTGTGCCTCAATTATATCAATCTCCTTATACCATAAGCGATCTGAAAAAAATGGTGAAAAATATTAACTCGTCAAAAATTACAAAGAAGGCTTTTATTTATTTTAATAATGATATAGGTGGAAATGCAATAAAAAATGCGAAGGAGATGATTGAAATTGCAGAGAAGAATTAAAGAACTGGCCCAATAAACGCTCATGAAATACTCCTCATTTTATAGTTGAGTTGATTGATACATCATATAAAACATTATAATTGCCGCAGAAGCCATTCCTAAAAACGTAATCCACAAAATTATTTTCGACAATAATCCGCTTTTGTATTCTTT
>DATCMY010000002.1:0-3796 GCA_036565505.1 Hanamia sp. | reverse complement strand
GTTTCAGCTTCCGGAGATGTTACCCGGAACCCGCCATTGAAAAACCTGGATAGGGGTTACCAGTTTATGCCAAGGTACGCCAAGCAGGTAAGCGCTTCACAGATAATAGTACCCTGTGTTTACCGCAATTATATTTGTTTTGCTAAAATTGAGTATCCATAATTTTTTTTGAAGCATTTTCATTTGTTTTTATCATTAGGTAAACGGGTAAAGTTTTCTATTTTTGTTGTTCATTAAATTTTAATTGTGACAGGAATTTTCCGTGCCAATAATCCACTCAATACTTTCCTGCTTTTCATGTACGGAATACTGCTGAAATTGATTTGGTTTATTCATCCGCAGATACCGGTAATTCAAAAATCTGATGGATTTCTTTTTGATCATATTCTTGCTGCCATTAAACCTGCTTTCAATAATTATCCTGTGGGATATTCTTTCATAACCTATTTATTGCTTTTTACACAGGCAGTGAGTTTTAATCAATTGCTGAATAATCGTAGGCTCATGCAAAAGCCTAATTATTTGCCAGGGATGAGTTATTTGCTGATCACTTCATTTTTTAGTGAATGGAATATTTTAAGCGCTCCGCTGGTAATTAATACTTTGTTGATCTGGGTTTGGGCAAAAATGAGCAATCTTTACAATAACAAACATGCAAAAACCACGCTTTATAATATTGGTATTGCTATTGGTATTTGTACTTTTTTTTATTTTCCTGCACTTGCATTTTCATTGCTCATTATTTTTGCTTTGTTAATAACAAGGCCGCCCAAAACAGCAGAATGGATTATTCCTGTAATTGGAATTATTACTCCCTGGTATTTTTTATTTTCCTGGCTGTTTCTTACCGATAAATTATATAGCTTTCATGTACCGGGGTTTGAAATTTCCTATCCATTATTTGCGCAAAATAATATTCAATACGCGGGAATGATATTGATACTTATATTGGCAATTACCGGAGGTTTTTTTGTACAATCTTTTTCCTCAAAACAAATTGTACAGGTAAGAAAAAGCTGGTCGCTCCTGTTATTGTATTTGATAGTAGCGCTTTTTATTCCTTTTATTAATAACAGCCACAATTTTGAATACTGGATATTAGCCGTAGTGCCTGTTTCAGCATTTGTAGCCTGCGCTTTTTATTACCCAAGGATAAGATGGATTCCCAGGTTAATTCATTGGATAATGGTTGGTTTTGTTATTTACCTTGAGTATCTGAAGAAATAATTTTAGTATGTTTTATCTTTGCCTTCCATAAAAAAATAAACATGAAATTTGGTGTAGTTGTTTTTCCCGGTTCCAATTGCGACAGAGATATGATCAATGCTTTACAGATTGACATGAAACAGGAAGTAATACCTCTTTGGCATAAAGATAAAGATCTTTCAATGTTTACTGCCGACGATTGCATTGTGATTCCCGGTGGCTTTAGCTATGGCGATTATCTGCGTTGTGGCGCCATTGCCCGTTTTAGCCCGATGATGCAAAGTGTAATTGAGTTTGCCAACAAAGGGGGGAAAGTGCTGGGTATTTGTAATGGGTTTCAAATTCTTTGCGAAAGCGGGTTGCTCCCCGGCGTTTTATTACAAAATGCCAATATAAAATTTGTTTGCAAAAACGTATTTATCAAAGGAGAAAATAATTCAAACCAGGTATATAAAATTCCCATAGCGCATGGCGAAGGAAGGTATTACATTGGTGAAAAAGGTTTGGATGATTTGCAAAAAAATGACCAGGTAATTTACCGCTATTGCAATGAAGCGGGAGATGTTCATATAGATTATACACCCAATGGTTCTTTAAACGGCATTGCCGGAATTTGTAATAAAGAAAGAAATGTTTTTGGAATGATGCCCCACCCTGAAAGAGCCTGCACGCCAATGCTTGGGAATACTGACGGAAGAAAAATCTTTAATAAGTTGTTCTCAATTAATTAATTTTTAGGCAGATTTATTCTTAATTATAATCAACAAATGGTAATATCTCCAGTTTACAAACCGTCAACTATTTTATTGAAATAAGTGTCTCTTAAAATATTTTAGAGGGAAAGGTCTTAATAAAAAAATCCCTTTCAAAAAATTTTTGAAAGGGATTTTTTATATCAGTGGTTTCAGAAGCTGTATTTATAAAGCTATTTGCTTTTCAATCATCATTTTCCTTAAATTAATAAGGCCATAGCGCATACGCCCAAGCGCTGTGTTGATGCTGCAATCTGTAAGCTTTGCTATTTCTTTAAAACTAAGATCTGCAAAATGCCTCATTACTATTACTTCTTTTTGGTCATCCGGAAGCATGTCAAGCATTTTTCTTACTCTTTCATGGCTTTGTCCCTGCATAATTTTTTCATCAGCTCCGGCTTCAAAAAAATTGAGCACTTCAAAGATGTCATGATTATCACTTGTTTTAATAGATGGACTACGTTTTACTTTTCTGAAATGGTCAACGCATAAATTATGTGCGATGCGCATTACCCAGGGTAAAAATTTTCCTTCATCAGTGTACCGGCCACTATTAATGGTATCAATTACTTTGATGAATGTATCCTGAAAAAGATCTTCGGCAAGGTATTTGTCCTTTACTAATAAATAAATTGAGGTGAAAATTTTGTCTTTGTAACGTTCTACAAGACTTGAAAGGGCTTCAGAATTTCCATCAAGATACAGATGGATCAATTGTTGGTCAGACAGATCGTTCATGGTTTTCATAAACTGTTACGTTTTTTGGGTTTAGGATATTGTGTAAGTCCAATTTAATAGAAAACGATGTAGATAACTTTATGCGGAAGGCAGAAGGTTCTTCATTCTTTCAGGAAAATTGGAATGCTAAAATTAGGAGAATAATTTATAAATCCAAATGGTTTGCTAATTTTTTTTTCAAATATTACAAATTAGAGGAATACCACTCGTGCAATGCTTCCGTAAAAATACGATTCGTTATTTTTGCAATCCATAAATGAATACAAGTAAAATTTCAATCAAAAAAAAATCTTCTTCATCAGCAGATTTTGCCAATAATATTTTTATAAAGGGCGCAAGGGTTCACAATCTTAAAAATATTGATGTGGAAATCCCGCGCAATAAATTAATAGTAGTAACAGGCGTTTCCGGCTCTGGAAAATCTTCATTAACTATTGATACTTTATTTGCCGAAGGCCAGCGGAGATATGCTGAAAGCATGAGCGCTTATGCAAGGCAATTTATGGCTCGCATGAATAAGCCTGATGTGGATTACATTAAAGGATTGTGCCCGGCAATTGCAATTGAACAAAAAGTAATTACAAGAACACCAAGATCAACAGTGGGTAGCATGACAGAGGTTTATGATTATCTCCGTCTTCTGTTTGCACGCACAGGAAAAACCATTTCACCGGTTTCGGGAAGAGAGGTAAAAAAAGATGATGTCAGCGATGTGGTGAAAGCGGTTAATGAGTTGAATAAAGGTGATAAAGTCTTATTGCTGGTAGCTTTTAAGCAATTGCATAACAGAGAGGTAAAAGAGGAACTCAATATTTTAATGCAAAAAGGATTTTCACGAATATCCTCACCCAACCCCTCCGAAGGAGGGGCTATGGAGATTTTTAGAATCGAAGAACTTCTTGAAAAGAAAGATTTACCTTCTTTCATTTTACATCGCACATTGTATGTTCTCATTGACCGGCTTGTGGTAAAAGATTTTGATGAGGATGACAATCATCGTATAGCCGACTCCGTTACTACCGCTTTTTATGAAGGAGAAGGAGAAGTGATTCTTCAAATAAATGGAAAGGAAACATTGCATTTTTCTAATAAGTTTGAAC
>DATCMY010000001.1:0-6085 GCA_036565505.1 Hanamia sp. | reverse complement strand
GAAGAATATATTACCCTGTCTAATTTTAATAAACCGGTTTTTTTGTCTATCTCATATTTCGATTTTGAACCTTGGGGAATTTCAATAAGTGCATTTACAATTTGAGGTGCTTCGTTACCGAAATGTGCGCCGTGCCATGGATGTAATACGTACATGAGAGTTATGAGTTTAAAATTATGAGTTTAAAGCTATAAATTCAATGGCAATTATTTTCCGGATTTATACCTGATCACTTCTGCATTTTCAACAGTAATTAGGCCGCCTGATTTTGATTCTTCAAAAAATTCTTCGACCGTTTTTATGAACTTAGTAATTTTTTCTTCGGTGTCTACAATCTCAACGATTACCGGTAAATCAGTAGAAATATCGAATAGTTTAGCCGTATGAATTCTGCTATTGGCGCCGAATCCCATAATTCCCCTGGTAACAGTAGCTCCGGAAAGTGATTGTTTTTTTGCTTCAAACACTATGATTTCATAAAGTGGTTGCTGTAGGTATTTATCTGATTCGCCCAAAAAAATACGCAACAATTTTGCAGAAGGGTTATTTTCCATTTTCAAAAAAGTTTAATTAAAAACACGCCAAAAAAAGTTGCTAAAAGCCCCAGTAGCACACTGCTACTTACATACAAAAAAGCATAAAAGTATTGCGCATCACGCAGCATACTTACTGTTTCATTTGAAAAAGAAGAAAAAGTGGTAAACCCACCTAAAATACCGGTAGCTAAGAAAAGCCTCCATTCTACTGTAACATTTCCCCTGTCACTAAGCGCATATACGATTCCAATTAAAAAACAGCCGATAATATTTACGCTTAATGTGCCATAAGGAAAAGTGGAAAGAAATTTATTCTGTATTCCTAACGAAAGTAGGTATCGCGATACAGAGCCGATAAAACCTCCTATTCCGATCAATAAAATGAGCTTCATTTTTAATAAATTTTTTAATTTTATAAATTAGCGATCTATTGGTTTCCCAGAAAAGTATATTTAAAATCTACCAGCCATTCATTATTATGCTTTACCATTTTTAATTTTGATGGTACATTTTTGTATGTGTTTGAATAAGTAATAATAGTTACTGAATCCGAAACCTGGTGCGTAGAATCAATAATAATATTGGCATCTCTTAATCCTGCACGTTCTTCATAACTCATCTTGCTATTAAAATCTTTTAACCCTTCAAAATATTCGTTGTTGGTGCTATCGTTTAAGATATATTTTTTCGCTTCTACATAATTGCCCTGTAAAGATGCTTCTATAAAACCTCTTCCTGATTCCAATGGATCGGTTTTATTTACTTCGGCTGCATGATTGCAGGCGTTAATAAGAAAAGTAAAGGTTACCAGAATTATAATAAGTTTTTTCATTTTCCAATTTTAGCGATGAAGGTAGATATCTTTCGCCTGTAAATAAAAAAACACCCCTTTGACGGAATGTTTTTTAAAAATAATTTAAAAATAATTATTTAGCATTTTTCTTCATTTCATTTAGCATTTTTGAAGCGCTGTCCATCATCTTTTGGGCATGTTCCATATCTTCTTTTGAAATGTTTTTTAAATGATTTTGAAGACTGTCCATATTTTCATTCATCCCGCTATCCATTCTATTCATTCCTCCCATTCTATTCATTCCACCCATTCCGGATTCTTTCATTTTTTTCTGCGCCATTTCCATGAGCGTTGATTTGTCAAAAGCTACCTTCCAATTTCCATCTTCTTTTTTTAAAACAAAATCAGTTTCTTCCCCTGAGTTTTTATCTTTTATGGGTACGGTAGCCCTGTCGCCGGAAATTACCGCATCGCCCATTTCCATATTTTCTTTATTATACATCATATTACCGGCGCTATCCGGTATATTTTTCATACCCATTTCTACCATACCCATCATTCCTTCGCTGTCCTTTGTAACATATTTTTTTGCTTCTTCAATATTTTTCTTTGCAAGAGCATCAAAAAAATGATTGAGTACTGTTTTTGGATCACCGCCACCTGATTTACAACCTGAAAAGATTACAACAAAAGCAGTAATTATTAATAAAATAATCTTTTTCATAAATTTTATTTTTTGATTTGTGAAACAAATGTAATTGTTATTTATACAAATTTATATTTATTGGTTAGTGAAAAAGGATTCTTTTTATTTCATGGCAATATGGATTTATAAATAGATTATCTACAGATACAAACCTGACATGATTCAATGTGGTGGTGCTAATCGCGACTGAATCTTTCGTAGCTTTTTCAATGGTTTTGTAAACAAATTCGGAGCAATACATCCTGTTGTCGGTCGCAAGATCAAACTGCATGTCAAACTTAACGCCCTGTTTATAAAATTGATGTGCCAGTTTAATGATATTTTTTTTCTGTAAATTATTAATACGGTACCTGTAAATTCCAAAACCTCTGTTTTCGTAAGGGTTACAAAATAATTCAAACGGGTCGCGACGTAATTTTTGATTAGGATTCCACTCGCCACCAAGAGCATGGTATACAAACAATGTATCATTTTCTATACTGGCAATGCCACAATGTGAATAGGTTTTATCTTGCTGAGAAAGTCTTCTCATTAATTCGCTGGTATAATCTTTACCTGTCCGCAAAATAAGATCGCCCGATTTTACAAAATGCTTTATTTCATGGATCTTTTCAAAAGCGATCATTGCTTTTTGTTGCTCGATTAAAGAATCATTTTTTGAAATAATATTATTTAATTTTTCTTTTCTAGTATGGCATGCCATTACACAAAATAAAAGGCAGCACAATGGCCACCTTTTTTTATAATAATTTTTAAAATAATTACTCATCTGTTTTGATGGTGTTCTTCCATTTCTTTAATTTTTTCTTTGTCGTAGGCTTTAATAATTGCTTTTACAAGTTTGTGCCTTACAACATCTTCTTCATCAAGTACAACATGGCCAATGCCATCTATTCTACCCAGGATCCTTACTGATTTTTCCAAACCGCTTTTTACTTTTGGTGGAAGATCAATCTGTGTAACATCGCCATTAATAATAGCTTTGGCATTTGCACCTATCCTGGTCAAAAACATTTTTAATTGAAGATCAGTGGCGTTTTGCGCTTCATCCAGAATTATAAATGCATTGTCAAGCGTACGTCCACGCATATACGCTAAAGGAGCAATCTCAATAGTGCGGGTTGTCATATAGTAACCGAGTTTATCGGCGGGTATCATATCATCCAGCGCATCGTAAAGGGGTCTTAAATATGGATCTATTTTTTCTTTCAGATCGCCCGGAAGAAAGCCTAGATTTTCCCCGGCTTCTACAGCCGGCCTGGTAAGAATGATCTTTTTTACCTGTTTGTTTTTTAATGCTCTTACCGCAAGTGCAACGGCAGTATAGGTTTTGCCAGTGCCTGCGGGCCCAATAGCGAAAACAATATCATTTTTATCAATAGAATGTACCATTAGTTTTTGGTTGGCGGTACGTGCTCTTACACTTTTCCCGTTGGGCCCAAAAACCAAAACGTCGGCAGGATTTTTTTCAATAAAATGATCAATTACTTTTTCATCATCGCCACCAAGGATCTGTTCAAGATAATTTTCACTCATGTGTCCGTTTCTCTCCAGGTATTGAACTGCAAGATTTATTTTATCTCTTGCGTCTTCAATTTGTTCAGGTGCACCGCTAAGTTTTATTTGTGTGCCACGACTGAGGATTTTTAACCTGGGAAATTTCTTTTTTAGGATATCAAGTTTTCCGTTATTTACTCCAAAAAACTCAATGGGGTTTACAGTTTCGAGGTTAATAATAGTTTCTGTCAATACGGGTTAGTTTATAAGTGATTAAATCGGATTTGCTGAATTGGTTACCAAATATAAAAAATCAAAAAGTTGTTCTACTAAATTACTTATTCACATTAAGTTGAAAAGTTAAAAACTTTTAACAAGTGTAAAAAAATTTAACATCGATATTCTTTTTTCAATAATTTCGACATTCAAATCAAAATATGAAAAAAAGCTTACTTATTATTATTGCCTGTGTATTGAGTGTTTTTCTCTTCCAGGCCTTTACTACTAATCATCAACCAAGATTTCAAAATTTAAAGATATTACCAAAGGATATCTCTAAAGATGATCTTGATAGTGTAATGCATCATTTTACAGCTTCGCTTGGTGTAAAATGCAATTATTGCCATGTAAGGGATGAAGCCATGAAACGAATGGATTTCGCAAGTGATGAAAAACCTGAAAAATTAATCGCCCGTAAAATGATGCTCATGTCAATTGGCATCAATACGAAATATTTTAAAGATATTGAGGAAGAAATGAGTAAGAAAAAAGATTTCGATATTACTACTAAAAGGATAGTTATTGATGGCGATTCAGTTAAAAATATGTTGAGTTACGTTACTTGTTATACCTGTCATCATGGTGATCCGCATCCGGGAACAAAACCTCCTATGGAGAAAGAAGGCCCAAGACCGCCATTTACGCAAGGACCTCCTCCTCCAGCGCAAAACAAATAATTAGAAAAGTTTCTAATTATTAGATTTGTAAAAAGGAATTAAGAAATTCTTTGATGGTATAATTATGAATTATTTATGGCAATTCATAAAAGGATATCATAATTTTTATTCGATTTCAAATAATAAAATCTGTGTCTTTTTAAAAGGATTAAAATTATTATTCGATTCAAAAAATAATGTTCTTTTGCCATTTGGACGAGAAGGCCCAAAGTTTACTCCTTCGATATTATCAATATAAATACCAGGATCAGCCATATTCAATAATAGCTTTTTAGAAATCATTTTTATATTGGGTTTATTTTAAAATGAAACCAGATTATTAATATTTTCGGGGGAAGAAATATCCGTGAGAAAATCTCTGATAGTGAGGTTAATCTAGCATACAAGTATTTTCTAATCTTTTTATTTGGATAGAAGAAAATATTTTAGTTTTTTTATGCAGATTTTTTGTTAATTTTTTTATTAAATAATTATCATGAAAAAAGTATTACTTACCATTCTATTAGTCGTGGTTATCATTATTGCAGGTTTAGCGGCTTATGTAAAATTCGCTTTACCAAATGTGGGACCTGCTCCAGATCTTAAAATAGCGGCCACTTCCGAAAGAATTGAACATGGGGAATATCTTGCCAACCATGTAACGGTATGTATGGATTGTCATTCTACGAGGGACTGGAGCCATTTTGCCGGACCACTTGAAGCTGGGACATTAGGGAAAGGCGGAGAGTATTTTGGAGAAGAGCAAGGTTTCCCGGGAAAATTTTATTCTAAAAATATTACACCTGCTAATATAAAAGATTGGACCGATGGAGAAATTTTCAGAATGATCACCACCGGGGTAGATAAATACGGCAAAGCTCTTTTTCCTGTAATGCCCTATTTGTATTATGGTAAAATGGATAAAGAAGATATTTATGATATTATTGCATATATCCGTAGCCTTCATCCAATAGAAAACAAAACGCCCGACCATTCGATTGATTTCCCCATGAATTTTATTGTGAATACCATCCCGGCAAAAGCTTCCTTTGTGCAAAAACCACCAAAATCGGATACGGTTAAATACGGCGCTTATTTAGTGAATGCAACTGCATGTATGGAATGCCATACTCAGGTAAAAAGAGGCCAGATTATTCCAGAACTCGCTTTTGGCGGAGGCCGCGAATTTGAAATGCCCAATGGCATTGTAAGGTCTGCTAATATAACTCCTGATTTGGTAACAGGAATAGGTGAGTGGACTGAATCTGTTTTTTTAGCAAGGTTTAAGGCATACACTGATAGTGCTAATTTACCGTTGCTTACTACTGATAAAGTAAATACAGTTATGCCCTGGGCTATGTATGCCGGTATGGATTCTTCTGATCTGAGATCAATCTATACGTATTTAAGAACTGTAAAACCAATTAAAAATCAAGTGGCACATTTTACTTTGGGAAAAGGTAAGAAGTGATTTATATTCACTAGCATGCACTCTTAATCAAAACAAAACCAATTGGTTATGATTTAGTTCTTTGAAATTTTGTTGGTAGTTCGTGTCAAACAGTTGATTGACGGGGGTTTTACTTATTAGGGTCATGCTCAAAATCTGTAGAATTTC